>JBJMLY010000343.1:0-8285 GCA_045805025.1 Cytophagaceae bacterium
CAGGCCTGGTGCTATTATTTTTGATAACAATTTTCAGCCATACCGCACTTTTTGTAATGCCCCAGGAGGGGACAGAAGCTTTCGAAGGAACAAAACCGCCATCTTTCTGAAGAACTTTTTCAAAAGAAAGTTCTGCGGTTGTATCATACAGCACAAATACCCGGTCGCCGATAACATAAGAATCTGCCGTATCTGTCAGAACAATATCAGAAGCTTCGGAGGCCGCGATAGGATATCCTGCTAAGAAACAACTGCTGAGAATCAGCAAAGCAAATTTTATAGTTACCTTCAACCGGGGAAATTCATGCATCTTATTTATTTCTAATTATACAGGCACATGGGCGCTTTTGAAGAAATCTTGTTTTTTAACAGGAGCCCGATATTCAGGGCTAGCTGTATACCCAGCCAATCGTGCAATTGGAGAAAGTAATTTAAATAACAATTTTTGAAGAAGCAACGGAATTCCGGCTAAAGCGAAATGGTCGGGATACTTATCCAGAATAACTGCTTTTTGTAAAAAGGGAATCGTGCCATCTTCTTTCACCTTACCTTCCTGACAAACAGCGCTAAACACTTCGATGATCTTTTCAGACTCCATAGCGGGTCTGAATTCAGAGATGAATTCAAGATTTTCATTTCTTCGGGCATTCCACCATTGATGCGACACTCCCGGAGGAATCGTAAAGCTCTCTCCCGGACCATAATATCTTTCCTCCCCGTTTAACATGACCCTCATCCAGCCCGATTTAATAGTAAATCTTTCTTCCTGTCTGGGATGCGTATGAACCGGCACTCCCTTAAGAGTAGTTCCGTATTCCATGCTGACCCCGATCTGAAGAAATTCCCCCTTGGTATCGGCGGTAGACTGAATTATAGTAATGGTTTGTCCTTTTACCGGACTGTGCATTGTATCTCCTTTATGTATCATAGCTTTAATAAAGTTAATCTGCTGACACAAAAATAGGGTGTATATATCCCGCTGGAAATAGGGATTATACCTCATTTACCTGGGCAGTACTACCTATATAAATTGAGCTTCAGCGCCTATTTACCCGCAGCGCCCTGAGTTCTACTTTTACATCGTCAACATTTAAATTTTCTGTCATGAACTACCGCATATCATTGCTGAATCTGATTTTGTTTGCAAGCCTCATCGCTTCACCATTCATAACAAAGGCTCAGTACTGTACTCCAACGTTCGATAATCCCTGTACCTGGGGTAACAGCATCAGCAGCTTTTCCATCAATACGCTGAGAAATATCGGGAGCGGCTGCAATGGCACGCCCAATAATTACAGACTATATACGCCTGCTGAGTTCACTACCACACTCGAGCAGGGATCCACTTATGAAGTCATGGTCACTCCGGACGGAGAAGCAACGATAAGGCTATTTTTCGATTTTAATCATGATTCCGATTTTGACGATGCGGGAGAATTCTTCAACCTCGGACATTGTTCGTTTGATTCTACCATCTATGTTCCTGTCACCATTCCAGCCAACGCTTCGGGCAATGTAAGAATGCGGGTCCGGTCGGCCATTGAGGAAACTATTAGCTCCACAGACGATTGCGACAGAAAAGTATGGGGAGAAACAGAAGACTATACCGTTAGCATCGTCCCTCCTTTTAACATGTATTATACAAACGCCAGCGTCAGCCAGGAAACCTATTTTGTAAGACCCGGCACAACAGAGCAAAAGATTATCGGAATAGAGCTATCCACTTCAGGAAGCCTTAATCCTTTAACTTTAAAAACAATGAACTTCAATACAGCAGGAACCACGAATCCTGCCGATATCCGGAATGCAAAACTTTTTTATACAGGACAAAACAGAATATTTGACACCGGGACTTTGTTCGGAAGCATCGTCGAAGCGCCGAACGGCTCATTTTCCTTTTCAGGATCGCTCACTCTGCTGCCCGATAAAAATTTCTTCTGGCTTACCTACGATATTAAAGACAGTGCTACCCTTCATCATACAGCCGATGCTTCCTGCACATCGATCGTTCTGAATGCCATTGAATATTTTCCTGAAATGCCTGCGCCTGAAGGAAGCAGAGAAATTTATGATTTCATCGTCATGAAAAACGGATCCGACACCGTGACTGCTTTTGACTTTTATGATGACGGCGGGTTTGATAATATATACTCCGGAAATACATACCTCTATACTATCTACCCCAGGGAGGCGGGCAAAGCCATTGAAATAGAATTTCAGGAATTTGATGTATGCGCTACCGAGGTGGGGTGCGATGAATTCATCATTTATAATGGAAGCAATACATCCGAGCCGATTGGTACATTTTACGATATGCCTCCCATTATCCGCTCTACGGCAGCCGATGGAAGTCTTACTTTCAGATTCCGGCTGGTAAATACATACCTCTCAGAAGAGACGCTGGGGTGGAAGGCAAGAGTTTCTTCTGTAAGCACCGTGCCTTCTCCACCACCTGTAACAACGCCTCCTGTCGCTTCAGAATTAAAAGCACCTGAAGGAATTTCTCCGAACAACGATTCATCCAACGACTTTTTTGTCGTGGAAGGAATAAAGCCCGGAATACAGGTTTCCCTGCTGGTCTATACCAGAGATGGAGGACTTGTATTTTCTTCCAACGATTATAAAAATACCTGGGATGGGAAAAATAGTGCAGGAGACGATCTGCCGGACGGCACTTACTATTATGTCATCAGGGCAGGTAGCGAAAAAATAAAAAACTATGTGGAGATAAGACGATAAACATTCAACGACTATGAAAAAAATAATATTCATACTTACCCTGTTTCTTTATTCTGCGGGCTATTGCCAGAATTCTCCCATGCTCAGCCAGTATATGTTCAACAGACTGATTTTAAATCCAGCTTATGCCGGAAGCAATGAACACCTGAGCCTTAGTATTCTTAACAGAAGCCAGTGGATGGGCATCAATAAAGCGCCGAACACTCAATTGATCTCTCTTGACGCCCTGGCAGGAAAAAATGTAGGGCTCGGACTAAATTTTGTAAAAGATCACACGGGCGTCACCAACCAGACAGATGTACTGGGAAGTCTTTCCTACAGAGTAGGTGGAACAGGCTTTTCATTCGGACTAAGAGGAGGCTTCGCCTATTACCAGGCAAATCTTTCCAATGCCTTTGTATGGGATCCCACCGATCCGGTTTTTTCAACGAACACAAAAAGTACACTGCTTCCTAAATTCGGATTCGGAATGTACTATTCCAATGGATTGTTCTATGCAGGACTTTCCGCACCGGATCTGCTGGTCTATGATCAGAACAAACTATTCACTTCACCCGACGGGAAGGTAAGCAGTCTGAAGAAGAACTACATCCTTACGGGTGGATACACCTACCTGCTCAATGAAAAAATAGAAATCGAACCATCTATGCTGGTTAAATATCATCCGACCTCTCCACTGGCAGTAAATCTCAACTGCAATGTAAAGTTCAGTGAAAAATTTCTGGCCGGAATTTCTTACAGAATGAATACAGCGCTAACAGGCCTGGTACAAATTAAAATTATGGAAAAAGTAAAAGCCGGATATGCCTTTGACATATACCAGCCCAACATAAAGCTGTCTTATTTAGGAACACATGAGCTGATGCTTTCCTATAACCTGGGAATAGAATGAAACACAAACCAGTTATCAGCGCATCGCGCGCGTCAATGTCGCATAAGTTAAGACAATCATCCTTCTACGGAAGGAGAAGGACCAAGGATGAGGCAAATAAAAAGACCTTAACTTACGCGACATTATATGCGTGCCTGATAATTCAGCTTTTAATATTTTACGACTTTCTCCAGAAGAATCTCGTCTCCGGCAATAACTTTTACAAGATAAGCTCCATCCGGAAGAGTGGAACCGAAGCTGAGATCCGAAGAAACGGGAGCCTGGAATACTTCCTGGCCAAGCGCGTTAATGACAATGACTTTGCCTTTATCGGCACCGGATATGTTTATCTTAAATTCAGTATTTGAAGGGTTCGGAAAAACACGAAGAGAAACTCCCTGATGCTCCACAGAAACTACCTTGCTGTATGAACTTTCGCCGCTATAATCCACCTGCTTTAACCTGTAATAATTCCCTCCTGCCAGTGGATGCTCGTCGTAAAACAAATAGCTACTGGTTTTATTGGTGATACCATTACCATCTGCCTTTCCGATCTCTTCAAAATGAATGCCGTCTCCAGATCTTTCAATAACGAAATAATCATTATTGGTTTCGGTAGCAGTACTCCAAAGCAGTTTAATTTTCCCGCCCTCCTCTGATCCTTTGAAATCAAGCCACTCCACATTTAAACTGCAATTCATGGTAATGATTTTTGTTGCAGTCCATTGACGGTTACAGGTCTGATCTTTGAAACGGACGCTCACGGTATAGGTTCCGTTACCAGGAAATGTGTAAGTGATGTCTTTGGGTCCTGGAACATAGCCGCTGCCAAAATTCCACTCAATGGTATTCGCTATAATCGTGATGTCGCTGCCGAAATAGGTTTTGAAATCAAAGCCAAGCTGATGATTAACATAACAGCCGCTATTGGTAATGACAGGGTTAGGAGGATTTATCCAGGAGATGTTGGACATACCCCAGGTATAATTAGGCAGGACTCCGCTTCCATTGTTCAGCATAAACCCTGTTCTGTTATAGTTACATCCCAGTCCGGATACATTGGGATTATTAACAACGCCTATATAACTAGGAGTTGCTCCGTTACTTGCATTGGTCACATATAATTTATCATCCGGCCCCAGCTGAAGGGTACCCATTTTAGGGTCGTTGTTGGAGCTTATCCAGGTTGGGTCCGTCGTTACAGTACCTGTAGCTACATCCAGCTGATATAATTTATTGTTGGAATTGGTGGTAAAATAGAACATATTTCCGTCGGGAGAGAATTCTCCTCCATATAAGGCAGGATATCCGGTGACATTCCGGATCAGGCTTGTAACCTTTCCCGTCGTCATGTCCCAGTTATAAACTTCCACATTACCACTTGCAAAAGAAGCCCCTAATCGGGTCTGGCATTTATTGACCTTAATAGAGCCGTGCCATACCTCATTGCCCGTTGTCCCGGGAACTGAACTTGTTGATTTTGTGCCTACTCCCGATGCTGTAACAGGCCAGGCCCAGAATTCATTTTTATTCCAGGCAGAATAATCCCCACCCTGGTGTGCAATAACCCAGTAACCGCCATTGCCATCAGAGCTTAGTGTAATCTGTTCTGAAACCTCATCATGATTGGCTACCTTAACCGGCCCGGCCAGAATCGAAACGGAGAGTCCGGACTTTTGAATATAGTACCAATGTATTCCCAGATTCGTGGTGCTGGCTGGTCTGTCCCCACCGCCGCCATCATCTACATTGGCGGTAAATAAATAATAGCGGTTGGCGATATTCGCCGGATCCGGTATACAAACGCTTGACTGTGTGGAAGAACATCCTCCATTCAGTGTTGAAATTACGGTACCGGCAGCATCAAAAAGCCGGTAGCTGTCCGTGTAAAAAACGACATTCCCGTTCTGATCACAAATCGTTGAAGTCGTTTCAAATGCCCTCCAGTCCGTAGCTCCGCCGGCCAGGACCGTCGGTGCACCCGCTGTAAAATTCAAACCCGCCTGATTGCCAAAATACCACTTGGGCGATAAGGCATAAGGCGCGACCTGAGCATAACTCTGAATGTTAATTTTAAAAAAAAGTACCAGTAATGTACCTGCAAGAAATAGTCCCTTGTTCATAAAAAGCCTCCGAATTTAATATATATGGGTGCATACGTCTCGCACTAAAGAGGTTTAGAAAAAAAGGCCGTATCTGGGAAAAAAAATGTAAAAAAGGAAGGTGCTGAATGGCGGGTTTTGAATTAAAATTCCAAAGGTATTTTTTTTAACTAGTTGGCATTTAATTTCTTTAAAAAATGAACCACTCATACCGTAAACTAATATTCCAAAAAAACTTAAAGCAGATCAGAAGAATAAAAATCCGGAAACCCTACGCGCGCGTAAGGTCCTAGACAGGATCACATAGCGCAGGCAGGGCTTGTCATGCTGAGAAAATTTAAAGCATCAATATTCCCAGATTGTTTTGTAATAATGTGCGACATTAAGCATGTTGAAGCGGTAGCCATTGCCGGAGCTTTTCTCCAATAATCTTTTGGCCTTGCGATACCGGGAGAGTTTGACCTTGTCATGCTGAGCGTAGTCGAAGCATTCTCCCTTATAAATACATTCCTGCTTTAAACAACAACTCTTCGACTACGCTCGAAATGACATAGCGATGATCTTCAATCTTACTGTTTTTCAATCACTTCGAAATAAAGAGGCATCATCATTTCAGCATTCCCTCCGCTTCATCAATCATCTGATACACTTCTTTAAAATGAGGGAATACGCGCTGCCCTCTTTTCTTTCCAAGCCTTACGATTACAGCATTCTTATCGGGCATCATAATCACATACTGCCCAAGTATTCCTCTGAAATAATAATAACGCTGACCATTATAGTCAGGAATAAGCCAGATATGGTAACCGTAGTAGTCGACTTTTTGTCCATCGCGGTTACTAAGTCCGTTGGGTGTCAACGCTTGCTTCAAATAATTACTGTCAAGCACCTGCGTTCCTTTCCAGTTGCCTCCGTGTAAATAAAGATTTCCCAGCCTGGCAAAATCTCTGGCGTTGGAATTGATGCAGCAAAAAGCTTTCTCGTCGCCATCTTTATGATCCAGGCTCCAGATGGCACTATGGACGCAGCCCATCGGTTGCCATAATTTTTCCGCCGCATACTGCGCCAGTTTTTTCCCGGTTGCTTTCTCCAGCACCAGACCCAGCAGTTGGGTATCCCCGCTTTTATAATCGAAAATCTTTCCAGGCTCTTCCGCAGCCTTTAAACGATACATCAGCTTTTTAAGGTCCGTGCCATAATAAGCTTCGGTGGTCACTGAGAAGGCGCTGGCATAGGTTTCGTCCCAGTTTAGTCCTCCGCTCATCATCAGCAGATGTCTGATCGTAATTTTTCCTTTGTCTCCCTCCCTATATTCAGGAAGGAAATCCCCTACCGGCTGATCCAGACTTTTTATTTTACCCTCCTGCAAAGCAATTCCAGCCATCGTGCCCACAAAGCTCTTGGCAACTGAAAAAGAATTGGAGTAAGAATCTTTCCCATAACCATCCCAGTATTCTTCATAATACACAGAATCATTCCGGATGATCAGGAAGGCAATTGTTCCCAGGCTGTCAAACGTATGCCTTAACGTATCCGACAGTTTAAATTTATTGTAGGAAGATGCATTGGGCCATTCCTGCGGTTTTGAGCTTTTACTGATGATACGCTGAGGGAAAATTTTATAATCGTCGATGTCGGCCAGATTATAATACATGGCTTTATAAATAAAAGTCTTCCCTGTCACGACAATAAGAATATTCCCCAGGACCACAATCCCCAGAAAGCCGAACAGAATTCTCCTCAACCAGATCCTTCTCTTCATATCTTTATTATCGGTCTAATCCCTATAATCATTTTAAAATCTGTGCTCAAAAATCGGTGTAATCTTTTTAATCAACCTAATCTGTGCTCTAAAAGTCATACCCAAACGTCAGATACGCCTTAGGTTTCTGCACATAGGTATTCACGACTCCCCAGCCCACATCGAACTTCATATAATAACCCAGAAAAAGAGTTCTCACTCCAAAACCGTAACCGATCAGAAAGGGATTTATATAGTTGACCACGGTGGCTGTAAAAGGCGGAGAAGTGATCGTCTGCGTATTGACGCTGTTCGCTTTCTTAAACGGACTGACTCCCGACCATGCCGATCCGGCATCGGTAAAAGTTACCAGCTGCAGATTTTTAAAGAAGTTTGATTTGATGGTTCCCTTATGGAAATATCTTACGATCGGGAAGCGGAGCTCAGCATTGAACAGGAAAAATTTAGATCCGAACTGCGTGTTATAGTTGAAGCCACGCAGGTTCGTGATGTAACGCACAAAAAGAAGATCGCTGTTGTCCTGGTGCTTCTCAAGCGACAATGGTTCGCCGTGTCCCGTATGGGAAGAGCTGTTCAGGAGCCAGTTGTCCATTCCTCCCAGCAGAAAGTTTTTCTTGGCATTTCCGAAAAACCCGCCGAATGAAATACGGGTGGCAAAGGTGAGTTCTCTATGAACTTTCTGATAATTGCGTATATCGAACGTATACTTGCCGAAATTATTTTCTTTGTTCTTCGGATCATCAAATTGTTCCAGCGTTATTTTCGACCTGGTGCCATGGATCAGATTCAATCCGTGCACAATCGTATTGTC
>JBJMLY010000344.1:0-2498 GCA_045805025.1 Cytophagaceae bacterium
AGCGCTGTCTTTGAACCCTAAATTGGGGAATTTATCTGATACTTTGCATCTTTGCGTAGCATAACCTTTCTTAAGAGTTTGAAAAAAGCATTGTTTATTATTTCCTGTGTGCTGCTCCCGATAGCAGGCTTCCTGGCTTACAGCTGGTGGCATGAAAGGCAAAAGGCCGATGTCTTTGAGCTTGTACCTGCAAGCGCCGTAGCAGTTATGGAAACCACTGAATTCTATAGCAACTGGGAAACCATGAAGAACTCAGGATTCTGGAAAAACCTTCAGTCGTTTCCTCTTCCTCTGACGCTCAATGGAAAGATGTTTTTTCTGGATTCGGCTGCCGGCGGCAACGCACAGATGAAATCTTTTTTTCATGGCAAGAAAGTAATAAGCTCCCTGCACGTAATCAGCAACCAGGAATCCGAATATATTTTTTATATCCCGCTGGAAAAAGAGAACGATCAGCAGCTTATCGATAAGTTGCTGGCAAATACGAAAACATTAAAAACGGAGGAAAGGGCGTATGGTGGCATTACTATCAGCGAATTCAGCATAGCTGGACAAAAAAAACCTTTCAGTGTCATACGCTACAGAAATCTGCTGATCGGCAGCTACGCCGGCTACCTGCTGGAAGATGTAATAAGGATCATTAATCAGGAAACCAGAGAAAATTTTCTGAGCAGCAATCCGGAAGTCAGAAGCTCAGCTCACGCCCATAGCGATACCTATATTTACATCAGTTATAAGAAAATTTCCACCCTGGCGTTTCTGCTGGGAGATATTCAGACGCACGATTTCCTGAAATCACTGGATAACTTTGCCGGACATTCAGTACTTGATTATAAAATGGGGGAGGGAGAACTGCTCCTGGATGGTTTTACCTATTCAAAGAAAGATTCAACTTTTCTGAGTGTTTTCGCCGGACAAAAACCACAGAAATTTCTTGTCAAGAGTTATATTCCCAATAACACCGGTATTCTTTACTATTATGGATTTGGTGATCCGGCCCGGCTGAACGAATCGCTGATGAAATTCTGGCAGATCCACGATCCTTCCATACTGGAAAAAAGAACCCGCATGAATGAAGAATCGGGGATTGATATCAATGAGTTGTTTCCTGAATTCGGGAATGAGGCCGCGTTATGCCTGGTAAAACCTTCCCGCTCTTTTTCCGGATACGGAAGACTTTTATTTATCGAATCGGAGAATGCCGATAAGTTCTTTCTCAAACTCAATAAATTTGTGACGATTAAAAAAGACGGCAGAACTGATACGCTTTTGTATGAAAAGCAAGGTCCTCACCTGATCCGTGAAATGAATATTCCTGAGCTGCCATCGCTTCTGTTGGGCGATATGTTCATCGGCTTTAAGGAATGTTATTATACAAAGATCAATAATTACATCGTCTTTGCGGATCAGGCGCAGCACCTCCGGGAACTGATCACGAATATTGACTCGGAGAATGTCTGGTCCAAGTCACCCGCTATATCCGGCTTTCTTGATAAGCATTTTTCACCCACCAATATTTCATTGCTGGTGAATACGCCTCTGGCATGGAAGCATCTGATGAGTTCTTCTTCCGCCGGGATCAGGCAAAGCATGCAGGAGAGCCCGGAAGTTCTGAAAAAGATCAGTCCGATTCTGTTTCAGTTTAATATATTCCAGGACAAAATTTATACGAACATTGTTTTAAGTCATGACCTGAACCGCCCGATCAGAAAGGAGCAGTATGCTTACGAAAAGGAATCCGAAGTGGAAGTTCCCGAAGAGATTTCAAGCTGTCTCTATGCAGCCCTCTCTGCTAACCCTGAATTTCTTGTGCAAGGTAAAAGCAATACAATTTATAAGATCGGACGAAGCAATATCCGCTGGAAAGATACTCTGAATGCATCCGTGGACGGCAAGGTACTTTATGCCGATCTGGATAAGGACGGAAGAAAAGATTTTTTGCTGGCAGCAGGTAATAAAATATATGCGCTGGATACATCGGGCAAAAGTCTGAAAGGATTTCCTGTAGTCCTTGCCGATTCTGTACGCCTGGAAGGGCTATCCTTAGTGGATTATGATGGTAAAGGCGATTACAGGATTATGACCAATGATATACATGGCGTCCTCTATCTGTTTGATAAGCGGGGAGGCAGTGTAGGAGCGCCCAGGCCGCTTGAGCGGTTAACTTCTCCGCTTCGTCATGTGCGGGTAAAGAATAAAGACTACATGATCGCTTTGCAGAGAAACGGTAAGTTGGCCGTCATGAACCGGAAAGGAGAGATGTATAAAGGGTTTCCTGTGACACTGGACAGATCATGCTCTTCTCCGGTATTCATTACAGAGGGTGCCGATCCTGAAAAAACCATTATCCATGTGCTGACCGATGAAGGAATGCTTGTGAAAATTAATCTTATGGCAAGCGTTCTTGATAAACTCTCTTTTACGCATGAACATGGTTTGAACTATCAGTTGCTGCCAGACGGACAGGAAAACAGTTTTATGGTATCCGTGCAGACTTC
>JBJMLY010000345.1:0-5760 GCA_045805025.1 Cytophagaceae bacterium
TACCATCGTAGATCACATCGCCGGGATAGCTGAAATATTTATCGTAATCGCTGCCGGACTTTTTGATCATATGATTCATAATATCGGCAATATAACCGAAGCCGACTTCATGAATGGTGTGGTGATTATCCTTTCTCATCGAGCTGCCGTAAGGGTCCAGGTTCAGTGTGACGTAAGGGAAAGAATTGGGATTCACACAGGCATTATTTCCGTTTTTGCCGTCCACATATAACACCTCCAGGCCCTTCGTCGGACTATGCATATAAGAATAGGCTGCTTTAAGCGTCTTCGAGTATTTCATGTCGGCCTCGCTTTTCAGTTGCTTGGATCCGATTCTTTCCACCCTTTTCAATTTAAACTTAAGCGTATTGGTCTTGCCGATGGCCACGAGCATATCCTCTACAATTTTTTTTGCCTGAGCTGAAGTCTGGGCGGAAACCGAAACGGAAGACATCCATAAAGCAGCCCAAAGAATCAAGAATAAAAATCTCCTCATTGTGTAGATCATACTTCTAAACCTGCTTTCAAGATAGTAAAACTATTTACATTATCAGACATTCAAAGTAAGGCATCAAATCATTCTTTTCAAAAAGCCAAACAGGCAAATTAACCGACATATTTACTGATCATATAACTAACCAGAGGGATATGTTCCTGCACTACCTTGTCTTCTTTTATAAGACCGTTCAGCTGGGTGATATCAAACCATTCTACTTTAAAGATGTCATCGCCCGCCTGGGCATCGCCAAAAGTCAGCGTACTGCTGAATAAGGTCGTAATGATCTTATCCTCCTCATTCCTGTATCTCCAGTCGTCTACCTTAAAAGATTTCTCATACGTAACATTTCCAACTTCAATGCTTCCGCATTCTTCCCGGAGTTCCCGAAGAGCTGCCGCTTCAAAATCGGCATCGGCAGGATCGGAGAATCCTCCCGGAAACCTCCACTTGCCTTCCGATTCTTTCTGAGCCAGCAGTATCTGGCTGCCCTCTTTCCGGAAGACCGCCATATCTACCGTAGCATAGATCTTCGGATATGTATTATAATTGGAGTAAATCACGCCACATCTGAAATCGGTTGAGTCCAGTGCTTTATCACAGATGTCATCGCGAAGAAGCGTGGAACTGAAGTCGCCGGCCTGTCCGGTTTCGGATATTTCAAACTTGCCTGAATAATGCGGAATGAAGCTGTCGCGGCTGCCGTAAAGAACAAATTTTTCGCCGGGGAAAGTTACCGAAAGCAGCTGATCCAGGTCGGAAGACCATCGGGTATCAAACTTGGTATCTCTTAAGGGCAGCACTACCACATCGGGAAATTCTTTCTTGACCAGCTTTTCCCGTGTATAGAAATCAAGCGGATTCTTTTTACTGTTCTTGAGCGGGGATACACCCAGTACGATTACAACCCTGTGATGTTTTGACTTTACAAAATTGATGAGTTTAAGATGCCCTTCGTGCAGATAGGGAGTCTGAAAACGGGCAATAATTACTCCGGTATTTTTCATACTGCTTTTATTGAGCCGGGAAAATTTATGAAACGGAGGAACACTTCCACCGCTTCATGTAATATCAGAGATTTTTTTAAATGATGCAACCATTCCTACAAATACCGAGGCCTTGGCAACATTTTCAGGTATTTTAAAAATAGCTTGTCAGCTCCGGTAAAAGCCGGATCCCTTCATAGCTGCTGATATCAAGAGGCTTCACCATAAAATCAATCGTATTGCTGAAGGATTTAGCCCTTTCCCGATCCGCCTTGCTCAGCGACGAGGTAATCATTACCACGTAGACTTGAGTGCTCAGGGATTTATGGCTCAGCTCCTCCATGAAAGACCAGCCATCCATTACTGGCATGTTGAGATCCAGCAGAACCAGAAATTGCGTATCTGTTCCGCCATGTGCCTGAATGTACTGAAGCGCTTCTTCCCCATTCAGAAAGGTAATGGGATCCGGCGAAATGCCGCATTTCTTCAAATAGGTTTTATGAATTAAGACTACGATCTCGTCGTCGTCAATGATCATTACTTTCAGGTTCATAGCCGGGTGTTTTTATCTGTTCGGTTTTTTCTACTATTTCTCTTAACAGCTTATCGAGCTCGTGCGCGGAAGAAAGCACGTAGCCAAGAAGTTCATTGTTATCCGTTCCTGCTGCTGAATGATTGGTAATAAGATCAATCAGACCCATAATACGGGCTAAGGGTGCCCGGACTTTATGAGATTGTATCCAGGCAATCCCTTCGAGCCGGCTGTTCTTTTCTTCCAGCTCTTCGTTCTTGCGTTTCAGCTCTTCATTAAAAAGATTGATTTTTTCTTCTGAACTTTTGCGTTCGGTGATGTCGTGAATAATACCCAGCAACCTGGTACATTCCCCTTTTTCATTCAAAACAGGTGATATACTGACCATGCCTGTTCTGTCTCCGGTTACATAATCCATGGTTTCTTCTCCCAGAACCACTTTGCCTGATTGAATCGCCGCCAGGCATTTGCCGTATATATTTATGCCTGAAATTTTCGGAAAAATATCTTCTACGTAATGGTCTTCGACCATTTCTTTTCTTTTTCCTGTCGCATCC
This sequence comes from Cytophagaceae bacterium, assembly GCA_045805025.1. Classification (GTDB taxonomy): domain Bacteria; phylum Bacteroidota; class Bacteroidia; order Cytophagales; family Cytophagaceae; genus DATMOV01. The sequence continues at coordinate 2,572 of JBJMLY010000345.1, forward strand.
AGAAAAGGCTTGTTCACGGAAATGAATTTATAGCGGGCTTCTTTCTCCACCGCAATAAGAAAAATCACATCCGTGGATGAATTATAAATAAGCTCCAGCTGCTCTTTATAGACTTTCCTCCTTTTTTCAGCCAGCATATTTTCCATGATGCTTACTAAAATGATCCTCGCCCGCTCAATAGTGAGCTCTTCTGATTTTTTTAGAAAATGAATCTTCTTATAATAGATGCCGAAAGTTCCGAGGAGATTCTGTCCCGAATCAATGATCGGATAGGACCAGCAGGTCTTAAGCTCATAGAGGGCTGCAATTCCTTTGTATTCTTTCCAGAAGGGATGTGTTGCGATGTCGGAAACTTCTACCTTCTCTCTCAGATAAGCGGCAGCCCCGCAGGAACCTGTGCCAATGCCGACCGGCAGTCCGTCTATCTTTTCATTATAAGAAGCAGGCAGATGCGGAGAAGACCATGTATACATTTTGCCTCCTTTGATCTTCAGCACGGAACAGATCATTTCAGGATGAATTTTCTGAATCCCTTTCAGCAGGAATTCAATAATTTCCTCCAGTGAAAAATTGTGAGAAGCATACATTTCCAGTGTTTCCTTTTCAAGAATAAAAAGGTGATCCTGCCTCTTGATCTCCGTAATATCCTGAAAGAATATCGACAGCCCTTCGGGCGAAGGGTAAACATTTAAGCCGAACCAGGTATCCAGCGGAGGAAAATAATCTTCAAAATGGACCGAGATATTCTGATCCATGGCCCGGTTGAATTCTGCATAGAAGCTTAAAGGAACAGCTTCGGAATAAATCGCCCACAGGTTTTGTCCGATAATATTTTCCCTCTTCATGCCCATAATGCGCTCAGCAGCTTTATTCCAGTATTTCACATCCCAGCTTTTATCCACAGCCAGAAAACCGTCGGTAATACTTTCCAGGATGGAGGTATTTTCCCGGTAAGCTTTCAGCAGCTGGTCCTCCGCCGCTTTCTGTTCCGTGATATCCTGCAGCACACCCATGATTTTTATAGGCTTCCCCTGCTTGTCTTTTTCGAGCTCGGCAATGGCCGAAATGTATCTGGCCTTATCGCCATTGGCAGGGTTAATAAGAAATTCAATATGGTATTTTTTATCCCTTTCAATCAGATCGGCGGCGGCTTTTCTCACTTTTTCGACTTCGGGGATGCAGGCTTCCACCTCTTCCACCGATACCTGGCTTTTGTCCTGAGGAAATCCGAAAATCTGCAGAGTTTTGGAGGAACCCCATATTGTCGAACCGTTTTTTTCAAGCTCCCAATAGCCCAGCTTACCCATCTCCTGCGCTTTCATGGACCGGGCTTCACTGATCCTCATTTTCTCTTCTGTCAGCTTTTTTTCCGTGATGTCGTTAAAATATATCGACAAACCGTTGGGGGAAGGATAAATATGATTCGCAAACCACCGGCAATAAGGCTGGTAAAATTCTTCTATAAACAGGTACTTCTGCTCCTTCATCGCTTTATGATAAGCTTCATAGAAGGGCTGTCCGACTCCCTCAGGAAATTCAGTCCAGATATGTCTGCCCACCATAGTCTTCGGATCTCTTCCGAAAATTTCCCCCGCCCTCTTATTCATATAGGTGTAACACCAGTTTATATCGAGCGCCACAAATGCATCGGAAACTCTTTCAATAGCTAATCTGAAATTTTCCTCATTTTCTTTATTCTTTCCTTCATCGGGTTTCCGAATTTCGCTTCCTGCTTTTGTTACAGACTTTTTAATGGATCTCCTCATACAAGATTTCAGCCTTGATTTCGTATATCTATTCAGGCTGATTACTAAAATCAAAAACAATCAACTAATAATCAAAGAAATATTCCAGAGCAAAACAGGCCGTACACACATTTGTTTTGGGGAATAATACCGATTTTCTCAATACATGACTGCCTTTTGAAGTATTCCATGATGAAATTTCAAAAACTTCGGAATCATTTTTTTCTCTATCTTAAGCCAGTGATCTTTATTCGCATTCTTTATGACTAAAATCGTTTTTCTTGATGCCGATACGGTCGGGGTTCTTCCCGAACTGGACCAGCTCAAAAGCCTGGGAGAGCCTGTGTTTTATCCATTCAGCTCCTATCAGGAGACCGCTGAAAGGATCAGTGAAGCAGAAATCATCATCACCAATAAGGTAGTCATCGACAGGAAGATTATGGAACAGAGCCCTGCGCTGAAACTGATCTGCGTAGCCGCTACAGGAATGAACAATATTGACCTTCCCTGCGCGGAAGAAAAAGGAATACTGGTTAAAAATGTGAAAGGATATTCCACCGACAGCGTAGCCCAGCTCAGTTTCGGGCTCCTGTTGAATCTGCTGAACCATATCGCCTTTTATGATCATTTTGTCAAGTCCGGAAAGTATTCATCCAGCCGACTCTTTACCAGTCTTGACCGGGAAATCGTACAGCTGAAAGATAAAACGCTTGGCATTGTCGGACTTGGTGCTATCGGAAGAAAGGTGGCGGAAATTGCCACCGCTTTCGGAGCCAGGGTTATTTACTTTTCCGCCAGCGGAAAAAATAATCAGCCGCTTTACCAGAAAGTATCCATGGATCAGCTTCTGAGTGATTCCGATATTATTTCTATTCATGCGCCTCTGAGCGAACATACCAGAAACCTGATCGGCTATCAGGAATTGAAACGCATGAAAAGTTCTGCTCTGCTGATCAATGCGGGTCGCGGCGGAATCGTGAACGAAGAAGATCTGGCCAGAGCCTTGAACGAAAACCTGATTGCCGGAGCAGCGGTGGACGTATATGAAAAAGAACCTCCTGACCCATATAACCCTCTGCTGAAGCTTATTCAGCCTGAAAAAATCCTGCTTACCCCGCATATTGCCTGGGCAGCGCGGGAGGCAAGGCAGGAACTACTTTCTCAGATCATCGCACATATCAGGAAGTATCTCGGAAACAGGGCTCACTAAGACTTTTTCAAACTCAGCATTTTTATCCTACCTTTATAGACCTTAATCCTTCCTCATGAAAAAAGCAATTAAGTACCTGTTCTTCATAGCCCTTGCCGGCGGACTGGCCTATGCAGCCTGGTTTTTCTTTCTGACACCCCGAGATAATTTTCAGGGCATATATCTGGTACCTAAAGATGCGGTCTACATCATTGAAACCGATGAGCCTATCAAAAGCTGGAAAAAATTAAGTGA
>JBJMLY010000346.1:0-6412 GCA_045805025.1 Cytophagaceae bacterium
ACCTTACAGGGAACTGCTGTTCAGCCTGAGATTAATGTTCAGGGCAACAGTACAAGCATTACAGATGGCGATGTGACTCCCGCTACGGCTGACAATACGGATTTCGGAACCGTCACAGCCGGTAGTACTCAGTCCAAAACTTTTGTAATCCAGAATACAGGAACTTCAAGTCTGTCGGTAACCGGCATTTCATTCAGCGGAACTAATGCGTCGGAATTCTATTTGTTTGGGGGGCCGGCATTCCCGTTGAGTATTGCCGCCTCTTCTTCACAGGCAATAACAGTACAATTTGCGCCGGTAGCGGCGGGTACCCGTACAGCAACAATCAGTATTGTAAATTCCGATTCAGATGAATCGATCTATGATTTTGCTCTACAAGGTCTGTCAGTAGCTCCGGAGATAAATCTGGAAGGAAACAGCGTCAGCATTGCAGATGGAGACGCTACTCCATCAGCTACCGACAATACGGACTTTGGATCGGTGAATACAGGAGGGTCTCTGACTAAAACTTTTATGATCCAGAATACAGGTACCTCAAGCTTGTCGGTAAGCGGAATTTCATTCAGCGGAGCGAATGCATCTGAGTTTACATTGCTTAGTGCGCCTTCATTTCCGCTCAATATTCCTGCTGCAGGCTTGCAAACCATTACAATACAGTTCGCGCCTTCGGCGGCAGGAAACAGAATGGCATCCGTGAATATTTTCAGCACCGATTCGGATGAAGCCAGCTATAATTTTAACCTGCAGGGTATCGCAACGGCAGCAACGGGTATCAATACCCTCATGAGTTCTGCCAGCATTCAGGTGTATCCGAATCCGGCAGGCGATAAAGCAACGGTAGATATTCTGCTTGAACAAGGGGAGCATATTGTGGTCAGAGTCTACGATATCCAGGGTAAAGAAATTGGTACGGCCATAGAGAAAGACTTATCCAAAGGTCAGCATCAGATTACTTTGAATACTTCCGGGTATGAAGACGGAGTTTATTTTGTACAGGTTTCTTCATCTACCGGAGAAATAAAAATTAAAACAGTGGTGAAACATTAAAGAAAGCCTGCTTCATTTTGTCAATTGGGTGCATTTTTAGAAATGCACCCAATTGTATTATGTAGGAATATACCGTGAAAAATAAAATAACCATAGCTTTTGCCTTGCTGATTATTGCTCTCAGCTCAATTTCACTAAGAAGCAACGAAGAAGCGACTCCTTACTTTTCTTTGTACCATGAGAGGTTTGAAAACTTCAATGAGAGACAAGAAGTTTTGCTGAAATACATTAAAGATTCGGATCTGAGTTCCAGAAATGATTTAAGCATTGTAAGAAAGCAGATAGACAATGCCAGAATGGCCCTTAAGAGAATGGATTTCTGGTTCCGGTATTTTGAGCCGGTTTCCTATAAAAAAATCAATGGCCCTCTCCCGGTAGAATGGGAAACAGAAGTTTTTGAAAAATTTGAAAAGCCTTACCGCAGGGAAGGAGCCGGCCTTACGTTGGCGGCTTTATATCTGGAGGAAGAGGATGTGAAGAGGGATTCCTTATTGTATCTTATTCAAGCATCCGTCAATACGGCAGCCCTGTTCGGCTCGGATTCAGTAACCGCTAAATTGAAAAATCATGACCATTTTTATTTGTGCAACAGACTTTTCCTGCTGAACCTCGCTGCGATCTATACAACCGGTTTCGAATGCCCCGATACTTCAAGAATTATTCCCGAATTGAGAGGAATGCTTGCAGGGGTCAGGGATATATACAGCGCTTTCAATGAAAGTTTTCCGGATGTGAATCTCAGTGCAGAATACCTGAATCGTTATGAGGGTTTAATAAAGTTTGTCAACCGGCAATCTTCCGGCTATAGCCGTTTCGATCATTTTACTTTTATCAGGGATTATGTAAATCCTCTTTTTGCCCTGAATCAGCAGATGATCAATCATTTTCAGATTAGTTCCAGAAGTTATGTGGATTATTCGCTGAATAAAACAGCCACATCCATTTTCAGCAAAGGGCTTTATGCCGGACAAAATCCTAAAGGACTATTTTTGAGAGTAAAGGATGAAAACGTACTCGCTGAAATTGAGAAGCTGGGAAAGATGTTATTTTACGATCCTATATTATCGGGAAACAACTTACGCAGCTGCGCTTCCTGTCATAACCCCACACAATATTTTACCGATACTGTTGCCACTGCTTCGGCTCATTTTAATCGGATAGATTTTCTGGAAAGAAATTCACCTTCGCTGATCAATGTAGAATATAACCATCTGATGATGGCTGACGGGAAACATACTTCCATGCAGGATCAGGCCAAAGCGGTTATCTGCAATCCTGCCGAAATGGGTAGCAGAGAAGAAGAAGTTCTTGAAAAAATAAAGAGCTGTCCGGAATATGAAAAGGCCTTTAGAAAATTATTGAAGTATACGCCCCAGGAAAAGGAAATAAGCTTTGATCACATTGCTTCGGCTATTACTTTTTATTACAGCCGGTTCAGTAAATTTTATTCGCCTTTCGATCGCTCGATGAATGAAAATAAAAATATAGAGTTGCCTGTGCAGGAAGGGTTTAATTTATTTATGGGTAAGGCTCAATGCGCCACCTGTCATTTCGTTCCGGAGTTTAATGGCGTAAAGCCGCCTTATACAAATTCCGAGTTTGAAGTGCTCGGAGTACCTGAAGATCCAGCTCATAAAAATCTGAGCAATGATAAAGGCAGGTATGGTATTAATCCGGCGGAAGAAACGATGAACGCGTTTCGTACAGGCTCTGTCAGAAACGCGGAATTCACAAAGCCTTATATGCACAATGGAGTATTTACCAGCCTGGAGCAGGTGATCGATTTTTATAATGGCGGTGGAGGTGCCGGCCACGGCCTGACTGTCAGTAACCAGACCCTTTCTTCCGACTCTCTGCATCTCACGCACGCAGATAAGAAAAATCTTATCAGCTTTATAAGGTCACTGAATGAAGATATAGAGTTTGAAACGCCTCCGGCCAGTTTGCCTGAATCTAAAAATAAGATCTTGAACAAAAGAAAAGTGGGCGGTGAATATTAAGATGAAATATTTCATGCCGGCCGGAATTTTTATTGTGATCCTGACTTCAGTTCAATGTGCATCACAGAAAAAATCCGCTTATAATTTTCCGGCAGAGATGTCTGATCAGGTCCGTAAGGATTTTACGGCGCAGTGTGATAAAGGGAAAATTCTTTACGAGATCAACTGCGGAGGTTGCCATACAAAAAAAGTATGGGGTAAATCAGTGATCCCGGATTTCAGGCCCGAACAGTTAAAGGGCTATGAGCTCAGGATAACAAATTCAAGACACGAAGCCAGCTTAACAGACGAAGCGGTCACTGCGGAAGAACTGGGGCTGATAATGACCTTCTTAAGTTATAAAAAACAGAAATAAATAATTGGCGTTGTTATAATGCTTGTTCCTGCACAAGGAAAGTATAGTAATATGGCTGTGCAGCTAAGATTCTTTCAAAGAAAAGGTCCGCAAACATTTGTGCCTTCGAATGTGTCTTTTTAGTATATCAGAATATATGAAAAGACTTTTACTGTTAGCAATAATCACCTCATGGTTTTATAATCAGGGCTTTGCCCAATGTCGCGATTCGGTTACTCTGAATCAGCCTAACCCCACTACCTTGCTAAATGAAAATTACTTTTTTAATAAGACGGAGTGGCTGATGACGGATGAATATGCGGGAATTTTAAAAACCTTCGATCAGGGGAAAAGCTGGAAAAGCGTTTGCAGTAAAAAAGCCGTCCGGTTTTCCTTTGTTGATTCTGTTAAAGGATATGGGGTAAGCAGCGACGGATATTTGTTAAAAACGTACGATCAGGGAAGTACGTGGTCTGCCATTCGTATTGATACCAATGTCGCCAAAGGACAATGCAGGGGATTGAAATTTGTCAATGATAGTATAGGCTATGTAGCAGGATCATTTGGGGTCATTAAAACCGGCAATGGAGGGAAGAGCTGGAGCATTTGTGTAAAAGACATTTACTACAATGTCGATTTTAACCAGACAGGAAGTATAGGGATTGCTGTAGGAGATCAGGGAATAATAGTAAGAACCTCAGATGGCGGAAAAACATGGGAGGCTCCGGTTAAAGTATCGATCCAGAGAGTGATGGGAGTGCATTTCGTGAGTGACAGCGTGATTTATATTTCGGGAATAACGTATGGCGTCAGAGGAGGTTCTACAACGTATGTATATAGATCCTTAGACAAAGGACTTACCTGGAAAAGTTATCCTAAGATTATAAGTATAGCCACTAATGGATCCTCTTTTTCACGGGATACCGTTTTGGCTTTCCGGGCGGATTCTCTGTATAAAAGTATAGATGGCGGGATTAGCTGGACTGCCGATAAAATTCCCTATACGCTCAGTTATCTTTTTTATGTAGAGAAAGACTTATATGCCGTGTCGGGTGCACTGTCGTATGACTATATTATAAAAAGTAATGACTTTGGAAAAACCTGGGCAGAGTTAACTAAAACCGGACGCAGTTTTCTGACGGGCGTATATTTTGTCAATGAAAGCATTGGTTATGCTGTAGGCTGGCAAGGAACAATCCTCAAAACAGTAGATGGGGGGAAAAATTGGAAAGAGCAGTCAAGCGGAACCCAGAATGGGTTAACCTGTGTGCATTTTGTTGATTCACTCACCGGCTACGTCTCCGGCTGGAATCAGATGGTATTAAAGACCATCGACGGAGGAGAACATTGGTCTATAGTTACTTCAGGACCGGATGGTTCACCTGCGTATCATGGCATCTATTTTAAAAATAAGGATATAGGTTTTGCTATGGGAGATACTGATTACCTTAGTTCAGCCTCTGTAATTTCGAGAACCGAAGATGGAGGAAGAACATGGACACCCCAGGTAACCACTAATAATCCAGCAAGGATTGTGTCAATGAAATTTTATGACGATTCGCTCGGGTATGCCGCTGGTGCATGGAATATCATGAAGACAACAGATGGTGGTAAAAGCTGGAGAACAATTCCCGTCAATGCCAGCTTTACTTCGATCCATATTTTCGATAAGTACCGCATAATTGCTGGCGCTAGCGATGGATCCTTTTATAAAACATTTGACGGAGGAAATACATGGAATCAGATCAATAAGACTCCTGTTGATTATATGTATCTGACCTCTATATGTTTTACTGACAGTACCCGGGGTTATTTTTCCTTGGCACAGGGAGAAGTTTATAAGACGGAAGATGGCGGCATAACCTGGGATAGACTCAGGAAAGTTACCCGCAGTTATTTAAACCATATTTGTCTTGCATCTGAGAGCAAAGCTTTTGTAGTAGGAGAGATGAATACGATTGTGCAGATTGATTTATGTGAAGATATAAGTACTTCCAGCGTGACATCGTTTGCAAAAAAATCTATTGAATCAAAGTTTATGATATATCCTAATCCCAACAAGGGACGTTTTATTATTGAAGGACTTGCACAAGCTAACGCAGTGAAAATTTACAATTCAATGGGTCTGGAAATAAAAAGTTTCGATAAGGCGAATTCATTTCAGGAAATAGATCTGGGTGTCGCTTCCTCCGGAATTTATTATGTAAAGGTTGATGATATGTCAGGAAGTATAACACAAAAGATAATTGTGGAGGAATAAAATTAATGAGGAGAAATAGCGTTCAAGCCCAGCACCTCCTCCGCAAACTTAAACGTCTCCGCTTTGACTCCCTCTATATCTTTCGACCATAGGTCCGAAGCGATGATGTGTGTGCCTGAATTGGGGAAGTTCACTTTTCTTTTTCTGTCGGCATTGGTTCCCACCTGATCGAACATTTCCTGCATTCTTTTTACCGATACCACATTATCCTGCTCTTTCTCATTCTTGTAATAATAACCCAGGAATAAAGGCTGCTTTATCTTTCCGAAAGTTTCCTGATGCATCGTGGCATTGACAAGGGTTTTAAGGCTGATCAATGCTTCAATCCTGTACCGGTAAGTCCAGTATTTTTTATAACCTTCGGGTCCATCGAAACTGTAATACTTTCCGCCCAGGATTAACCTGGCCAGCTGCAGGCCCCAGCGTTCGGTCAGTAGCCAGGACTTTTCATCGTACAGATCAATGTTCGGCGAATAGGTGATGATCGAATGTATATCCGGATTTCCCGAAGCAATGTATAAAGATAATGTACCTCCGGATGATGTAGACATGAGAATGACGCTGTCGCCCAGCTGCTTTCCGACGGCTACCGCTTTCTTTGCCGACTCCAGTAATTTTTCCGGATCCATATTCAGCATGGGTTCTTCTTCAGTCAGTCCGTGTTCGTAAAGCCTGCAGAGGTAGAGGTTGCATCCATAGCGTCTGGCGAATTCGGTATGAAGTGGAATGCCTTCTCCCTGGCTGGCTGAAAAACCGTGGATGTAGACAATA
>JBJMLY010000347.1:0-2812 GCA_045805025.1 Cytophagaceae bacterium
CTTAAGGCTGAATCCTGAAGTGGATGCCAAAAAGCTTTCTGCACAGACTCCTGGTTTTGCAGGCGCAGAAATTGCCAACGTATGCAACGAGGCCGCTTTAATTGCAGCCCGTAAAGATAAAGAACAGGTCGACATGATCGACTTCCAGGATGCCATCGACCGTGTTATCGGCGGACTGGAGAAGAAGAACAAGATCATTTCACCGGACGAGAAGAAGATCGTGGCCTACCACGAAGCAGGCCATGCGGTAGCAGGCTGGTTCCTGGAACATGCAGATCCTCTGGTGAAGGTAAGTATCGTACCGAGAGGAGTGGCGGCACTGGGTTATGCTCAGTACCTGCCGAAAGAGCAGTTCCTTTATACAGTAGAACAACTTACAGACGAAATGTGCATGACCCTGGGCGGAAGAGCCGCTGAAGAAATCATCTTCGGAAAAATTTCCACCGGCGCACTGAGCGATCTGGAAAGAATTACCAAGATGGCTTACAGCATGGTTACCATGTACGGAATGAACGATAAGATCGGTAATGTATCTTTCTACGATTCGAAGAGCTCTGAATACAATTTTAACAAACCGTATTCAGAAAGCACTGCTACGACGATCGACAATGAAGTGAGAAAGATCATCGAAGATGCCTATGCCAGAACTAAAGCCTTGCTGATGCAAAAGAAGGCCGAACTTGAAATCGTAGCTCAGGAGCTTCTGAAAAAAGAGATCATTTTCCAGTCAGACCTTGAAACGCTGATCGGCAAGAGACCTTTCGAAAAACAAACTACTTACCAGGCTTTCACCAACCGCAAAGTGAGCGGCGACGGTTCTGTAGATCTTAATACAAATTACCTGAAGCACCTGGAAGAAGAGCAGAAAGCAAAAACCGAGGAGCACGACAAGGAAGAGAAACAGAAGTCTGAGAATAAGCCGACACCACCGGAGGATAAGAAAGAGAGTTGATAGTTGACAGTTAACAAATAAAAAAAGGCAACCCACACGGTTGCCTTTTTTATTCCCAGTGTCAACGTTGACAACTTTCATTAGTTGTTGAATGTATTATTTATGAATTATAAAAGTTGTCAACTTTGCCGATCTTTATTTATTCTGATACAGCATTTCTGCCAGTTTATTGACTTCAGACCATTGGGGATTGTGATCGGCTTCCAGGATCAATACTGGCCAGCCTTTTTGCTTGGCACGCTCAGCCTGGGAGCCGAAATCATCTTCTTCCGGCTTCTTTCCTTTATCTACGGTCAGAATATAGACGCCTGGAATCTTTGCTGCTTTAGGATTTTTTAATGTAATAGGATCTGTAAGGGTTTTGAGGGGATGAGGAACATCGCCGGGAATCTGACCCGGTTTAAGCCATTGGGGATAAAGGAACCCATCCTTATTCATCTTTTCAAACCAGTCCCATTTTTCATTTCTCAGGTCTTTAACGCTTTCACCGTCTTTAGGAACAAAAGCATCCAGGTAGATGATTTTCCGGATGCGGTCGGGAATACTGTCAGCCACACCAGTGACCACCATACCACCATAGCTATGCCCGACCAGGATTACATCATGAAGATCCTCATAAAGAATGGTATTGACCACGTCGGTAATATGCGTTTTCAGTCCAATTTCTTTACTGGCCAGGTGTACCCGTTCTCCCTGTCCGCTGAGTGAGGGACGATACACCAGGCAGCCTTTAGCGGTGAGCAAAGAATCTGTCTTCTTAAAAGCCCAGCTCCCGCCCCAGGCTCCATGTACGATGACATAGACGGGTTGATTATTCGCGGCAACAGGCTTCTTCTTTATGACAGGGCCTTTGCAGGATTGGAAGAAAAAGGAAATAAGAAATATGCTAATGATGGATTTAATCATATCAAAAGATGTTTTCGAATGAGATCATACGGGATAATAAAAATAAGAATAAAGGAACAGAAAGAACCATCAGATACAACAGCGGAACATCCTTTCTGAAACTTAATTTGAGAACTAGTTTAACTATCCATGCGAACAAAACTGCTACAACCAGAGCGAGTAAAATTCCTATCAGACCCAAAAAAATAAATGTGTGCAGTAGCATGCCTTAATTATCCCACATATCAAGATATTTCAACTTGTCTCTTCTTATTTTCCAGCATTCACGATGGCTCCCCTAAGATTATCTTTAATTGTTTCTGTTAACACTTTTTTATTACCTATATCCGAACCAGACATGTAAATTTTATTCTCTTTCATGAGCATTATTCTTTCTTCTTTTGTTCCCGGATTCAGACGTAATGTATCACCTGTAAACGTATATTGACCAGTGGAATTCTTAACACCTAAACAACCGTGATGGTACCATTCAAAACTATTCCCGGCACGAAGTTCCAGAAATTCAAATTCATAAGAATTGCAATAACTCCAGCAGGTTGATTTTTTACGATCAAGGCTTTTATTCGAAAACCCGCTGAGAATACAGGTAGCTATTAGAATTGCAAAAAGAGATTTCATATATCAGTAAAGCTTTACTGTTCATGAATATACTGATTTTATGCGTATTCTTCGAAAGTTAAGAACCGAGCACTCACATCCTTCCTTAAGATGACGAATGAAATTGTTTTCACAGAATAGGAACTTCGCATTGCCCACTGCCAATTGTCAATTTTAGTCTATTATTTCAACTGCACTGCCAGTTTATAACAAGTTTCCTCCTGAATGACAATAGCGTTGTTTGTCCGCTGCCAATTGCCAACTGTTAAATTGCCCACTGCAAATTCATTCCTGTTCACTATCTTTACAGGTAGCCAAAATCAGGACGAATGTCTTTCGCGAAATCAAAGGAGAAAA
>JBJMLY010000348.1:0-7907 GCA_045805025.1 Cytophagaceae bacterium
AAATACCTTTTTTAATTGCCACCGCTTTCTTGCTTTTTTCAGCGTGCAAATCAACCAAACAAACTCAGACTTCTACTGAACCCGTGATTGAAACCATCGGGGGAAGCCCGGTTTATGTTTCTGAATTTTCTTATGTCTATAATAAGAACAATGCTAATAATCCGGAAGCGTACACGAAGGATAACATTAATGAATACCTGAATTTATACACCAATTTTAAGCTCAAGGTACGCGAAGCCGAAAGTATGGGACTGGATACTTCTGCTTCATTCAAAAAAGAGCTGGAAGGTTACAGAAAGCAGCTTGCTCAGCCTTATCTCACCGAAAAATCGGTCACCGAAATACTTACCAAGGAAGCTTACGAAAGAATGAAGGAAGAGATCAATGCTTCGCATATACTTATCACCCTAAGTGCGGATGCAGAGCCGAAAGACACGCTGGCTGCCTATAACAAGATTATGGAAATAAGACAAAAGGCAGTAAAGGGCGAGGATTTTGAAAAGCTGGCAGCCGAATTTTCTCAGGACCCATCGGCTAAACAGAACAAAGGAAACCTGGGCTACTTCACCGCCATGCAGATGGTTTATCCTTTTGAAACTGCTGCCTACAATACGAAAAAGGGAGAAATTTCTATGCCTGTCAGAACGCGTTTCGGATATCACATTCTGAAAGTAAATGACAGAAGAAAGTCTCAGGGACAGGTAAGAGTGGCGCATATCATGGTCAGAGCGACAACAGGCCTGCCGGAAAGCGACTCGATTGCCGCCAAGCAGAAGATTGATGAAATCTACAGCAAGCTTAAAGCCGGAGAAGACTGGAATACTCTTGTAACTCAATTTTCGGACGACGCTTCTTCCAAAAATAAAAACGGTGAACTACAGTGGTTCTCTGCGGGAAGAATGATTCCTTCCTTTGAAGAAGCGGCCTTTGCCCTCAAGACTCCCGGTGATGTTTCAGCGCCCATTCAGACTCCTTATGGCTGGCACATCATCAAACTCCTGGAGAAAAAAGAACTGGAAAGCTTCCAGCAGTTAGAACCCACTATTAAATCTAAAGTCAGCAAGGACAGAGCCGAAATTAATAAAGCCGCGCTTCTGCAGAGACTTAAGAAGGAGAATGGCTTCATAGAATACCCCAAGACACTCGATGCCGCACTGGCCATGGCAGATTCATCTCTTCTGCAGGGAAATTTCAAAAAAACTGTTGAGCCCAAGAACAACCAGTCTTTGTTCGAAATCAACAAAAAGAAATATAACACCAATGATTTCTTTAATTACATTAAGGATAAACAAAGACCACGCAGAAATGCCACTCCATCGCAGTATATGAGAGTACTTTATACGGACTACGTAAATGAGCAACTAATATCGTATGAAGAGTCGCATCTGGCAGAAAAATATCCAGACTACAGAATGCTGGTCAGAGAATACAGAGACGGAATTCTTTTATTTCAGCTGATGGATGAGAAGGTATGGTCAAAGGCTATTGAAGATACGGCAGGTCTTAAAGCCTTCTTCAACAAGAACCGCGAAAAATATAAATGGGATTCACGGGCACATGCCACCATCTTTAACCTGGCCGATAAAAATTCTATCGACAAGCTTAAATCGGAATTAAAAAAAGGCAGATATCCCGTGAACGATTTTAAATTCGATCCGATCACTTTTGCAGAAGGAAAGTATGAGCTTAGTGACATTACTAAAAAGATCATTGATGCTTCCGCGCCGCAGTTGGCACGCGATAAATCACAGCTCATTGAGATTTCTGCCGGTGCCGATTACAAAGAAAATGCAAGCCTTTCTCAAAAAAGAGCGGTGGCCGTTCGGTCTTACCTTATCAGTAAAGGCATTGATTCGGCCTCCATTGTCATAAAAGATATGGGCAAAGCAGCGAAACCTGCAGTCAAAGGACAGGCTGCAATTGACAAACAGGCAAAAGATCGTTTCGCCGGCATCACTCTTTATTCCGGGTCACTGAAAGTACTGGAGAAAAACTTCAACGAGAAAGCTCCTCTTAACCTGCATATCACCGATGGCGTTTTCCAGAAAAATGAAAACGAAATTCTGAATCAGGTAAACTGGAAAGCCGATACATCAATGCTTGAGAAAGACAACAGAGCCTACTATATCATCATCTCTAAAATCGACGAGCCGAGGTTAAAGACGTTCGAAGAAGCGAGAGGCCTTGCAATTTCAGACTACCAGCAATACCTGGAGGAGCAATGGCTAACCGAGCTCAAGAAAAAATACCCTGTTGTTCCAAACAACGAAGAAATTCAGAAGCTGGTTCGTAAATGAAATATTTCCTAATTGCATTATCGCTTTCAATAATCAGCCTCACCGGCAATAGTCAGGTATTGGATGAAATTATTGCCAAAGTAGACAACCAGATTGTTCTTAAATCTGAGTTGGAGATCGCCTACATCCAGATCATTTCCACCGGCCAGGTAGTCGATAAATGCAACGTGCTAGAAACCCTCATCATTAATAAGCTGCTTCTTGCAAAGGCAGAGATCGATTCAGTAACGGTGGACAAAGCAACCGTGGATGAGCAGCTGGAACGGAGAATGTCGTATTTTATAGCCCAGGCAGGCGGTGACGCCTCGGAGCTGGAAAAACATTTTGGTAAATCGATTGATGAGCTAAAAAATGATCTTCGCAAATCGGTGAGGGAGCAAATGATCACTCAGAAGATGCAGGAAACCATTACCAGCAAAGTAAAAGTAACGCCTTCCGAAGTAAAGAAATTTTTCATAGGCATTCCCCACGACAGCCTTCCGCTAATTCCTACAGAAGTGGAGGTAGGACAGATCGTAAGAATACCCACGGTAGGAAAAGACCAGAAAGCGATCGCCAAAGCCAAACTGGAAGAAATTAAAAAAAGAGTTCTGAAAGGAGAAGATTTCTGCAGGCTCGCGCAGCTTTATTCTGAAGACCCCGGTTCTGCAAAAAACTGCGGCGAACTAGGCTGGTTTAAAAGAGGCGAACTGGTACCTCCTTTTGAGGCTGCTGCGCTGAAGCTTAAGCCGGGTGAATATTCAGATATTATTGAATCGGACTTTGGATTCCATTTTATACAGCTGATCGAAAGAAGAGCCAATGAATATAATTCCCGACATATTCTTGTAAAGCCCAACAGCTCTACGCGCGATGTTGGTGAGGCAGAACGATTCCTGGACAGCCTGCGCCTGGAAATTCTGAACGATTCAATCTCTTTTGAGAAAGCGGCTAATGACTTTTCCGGCGACCGTGAGACAAAAAGCAACGGAGGCTTTTTTGCCGATCCGGAAACCGGAAGCACCAAGATCGCTTTCGGAACTTTGGGAGATCTCTACGGAGTTCTTTTCTTCATTGTCGACACGATGCAGGTAGGACATATTACTACACCCCTGCCATACAGAATGCAGGATGAAACCGAAGCCGTCAGAATCCTTTATCTTAAGTCCAGAAAATCTCCTCACATCCTGAATCTGACCGACGATTACCAGCAGATCTACAAAGCAACCCTGATGGAGAAAAAAGACAAAGCGCTGAACGAATGGTTCGATAAAACAAAGAATGAAGTATTCATCGACATTGACAGCGAATACAAAAATTGCGACATCCTTAAAACACAATAATTATGGAAAAATTTAAATCGGATGTGGATGCGGCGAACGCCATGTTTGAGGCCAATAAAAAGCTGAGCGCCGAAATTTCCAAAATCATTATAGGACAGAACGAAGTGGTAAGGCTTGTACTTACTTCTATTTTTTGTCAGGGCCATTCCCTGCTGGTAGGCGTTCCCGGTCTGGCCAAAACACTCCTGATAAATACGATTGCTTCAGCCCTGAATCTGAATTTCAAAAGAATACAGTTTACCCCAGACCTGATGCCTTCCGATATTCTTGGATCTGAAACATTGGATAGCGATAGAAATTTCAAGTTCATCAAAGGGCCAATCTTTGCCAATATTATTCTGGCGGATGAGATTAACCGTACACCGCCTAAAACTCAGGCGGCTTTGCTGGAGTCGATGCAGGAATATTCGGTGACTATTGCCGGACAGATATATAAGCTGGAGAAACCATTCTTTGTGCTTGCTACTCAGAACCCGATAGAACAGGAAGGAACTTATCCATTGCCTGAAGCTCAGCTCGACCGTTTTATGTTTAACATCTGGCTGGACTACCCATCGTATGAGTCGGAAGTAAGCATTGCAAAAAACACCACCTCTGGCATCAGTAATACAGTAAACGCTGTTATATCGGGAGAAGAAATCAAAGCTTATCAGGAGCTTGTCAGAAAGGTACCTGTATCCGATAATGTCGTTGAATACATTGTCAGTCTCGTTCATAAAACCCGTCCAAACACTGGCAGGGCATCGCAGGAAGCGAATTCTTACCTGGAATGGGGAGCAGGACCGAGAGCTTCTCAATACCTGATGCTGGGAGCCAAATGTAACGCTTTGCTGAACGCAAAATATTCTCCCGACATTGAAGATGTACGCGCCATGGCATTGCCTATTTTACGGCACCGAATTGTAAGAAATTTCAAGGCGGAAGCGGAAGGAATTACAGTAGATGATATTATCAGAAAGCTCCTTTAGTCTGAATTAGGATCAACAATAAAGTTAGCAGATAAGAGCACCGTAATAGTTACCATTTTTTTCTAAAATCATTCTTTGAGAAATACTTTTCGATCAGGCAATACAACAAAATAAAAAAATACCTGCTGCCCATTTCCCGGATTTTTAAATTTGAAATTCCAACCTTTCTATTGCGCCATGAATTGGGTATTACACGATATGAATATCCTCTTACAATGGATTTAAGTGGCAATTCCAAGGTTAGATTAAAATGGGGAGAAAGGAAAGGCTTTAATCCCTCAATTGTATCTCGCTTATACAATTTAAAGGCATTGGTACAATCATTATACTTCAGTCCAAAAACAACCCTGATAATAGTATTGGCTATTCTGTTTATCAAAAGCTTCATTTTAGGATATCCCAAGACCTTTCCACCTCTGACGAATCTACTTCCGAATACACAATCTACATTTTCCTTTATCATCGTATTGTAATATTGTATCAGGTCTGAAGGTGAATCAGACAAATCTGCCATAACAATAGCCACACAATCACCGGTGAAATTTTCAAGACCCTTTCTTACCGCATGACCAAAGCCATTTAAAGGTGGTGGATTAGTAATAAACTTCAAACTGGGGATATTTTTTTGCAATTCCTGCAATACAATTATTGTATTGTCTTTTGAATTATCGTTGATTATTAAAATTTCGTGCTCAATATTATTCGACTTTAACTCACTATAGAAGGCTACTATTGTTTCAGGTAAATTAAGCTCTTCGTTATAAGCCGGTATAATTAAACTGAGCTTCATTTAGTTATTTATTCTGTTTGTCAATCATTTGAATCATGGTATCTTCTAAGGAATATTTATAATCCCATTCGGGGAAGTGAGTTTTAAACTTTGTTACATCTGAAATATACCAAATATGGTCTCCTATTCTATTATTAGCAGTATAGGAATAATTCATTTTCTTACCAGTCAGTTTCTCACAGAGCTTAATTGCTTCTAATACCGAACAGTTGGAAAAACGTCCTCCTCCTGTATTGTAAACTTCTCCCTGTTTCGGGTTCTGATAAAAATTCCAGAACATATTAACCTGATCCCATGAATGTAAATTGTCTCTTACCTGTTTTCCCTTATATCCAAAAATCGTATAATGATTACCCGTCATAGCACATTTTAACAGATACGATAAAAAACCATGCAATTCTGCCCCGGAATGCTGTGGCCCTGTCAAACACCCTGCTCTGAAAACGCCTACTTTCATATTAAAATACTTACCATATTCCTGGGCCATAACATCTGCTGCTACCTTAGATGCGCCAAACAAAGAATGCTTTGTATTATCAATACTCATAGATTCATCAATTCCATGTTTATAAAAAGAATGACTACTTTCAATTTCCCAACGGGTTTCATTTTCTATTAAAGGGAGAAGATTAGGAGTGTCTCCATATACTTTATTGGACGATGTAAAAATAAAGACTGCTTTCTGACAATAATGCCGGCACAATTCCAGCATATTAAGAGTTCCATTTGCATTAATTGTAAAATCAGTAATAGGCTCTTTAGCGGCCCAATCATGACTGGGTTGAGCTGCGGTATGAATAATCAATTTTATATCTGATCCATACTCCTTAAATATTACTTCAATATCGTCGTATTGCCTTACATCTAAATTATAGTGCCTGAAATTTGAGTGTAATTCTTTTAGTTTGTTTGCATTCCATTGGGTAGAGGCGTCTTTGCCAAAAAAATATGCTCTTTGATCATTATCTATTCCTAAGACAAAATCCATTTTGTCACATAAAAATTTCACTGCTTCACTACCAATCAATCCCGAAGAGCCTGTTATAAGTGCTACGTTCATTTATCCAAAATAGGTTTTAATTGTCGCTCATTACTTTTTATCCATTCAAAAATATTTTCCAGAATTTCTTCGACATTCTTTTCAGGCTTCCATAAACTTACCTGTGAAATTTTTCTGCAATCGGAAATATAAATAGGGATATCCCCCTTCCGGCTTTCCTTTACAGAGTTAATTTGAATTTTATTTCCCGTTATTAAGGAGCACCAATTAGTTAATTCTTTTAAAGAAACACTTATTTCCCTTCCTCCTCCTACATTAAATGTTTCACCGTTTACTTTTTTAATATTATGAATCTGAAAATCTATAAGAGTAAATACATCATTGATACTAACGATATCCCTCACCTGTTTTCCAGTACCATTATACCCTATGTAAGAGACACTTTTCTTCCAAAAATGACGGGCCATCCACAGAACTATTACTCCCTGGTCTACCTTTCCCATCTGGCAGGGTCCTGTTATAACGCCACAACGGTTAATAACAAAATTCAAACCTAAAAATTCTTTGTATTCTTCGATTAGAAGTTCAGAGGCCAGTTTCGTGGTTCCATATATTGTCCTGGCCTTATTTAAGGGAAAAGCTTCACTGATACCCTTTTGGGTAATGCCTTCCAATGATTGAAGAGCAGAAATTTCAAACCGGTCTTCTGTTTCTTCATAATTTATAGATTCTAAATATTGTATGGGATATACACGACTGGTAGATAGAAAAATTAAATCGGCTTTATGTTTAAGTGCAAGATTTAATGTATTTACTGTACCGTTAAAATTTGTATTAATCACATAATCGGTGGAAGAATGTATTCCAGCTAAAGCCGAAGCCTCAGCGGCGGCATCTATAATACAATCTATTTTCTCTTCAATTTGAAGGTCATCTTTTATTCTTAAATCTCCATGAAGGAACTTAATACCATGTTGCTGAAGCCGGCTAATATTTAATTCGGATCCACTTCTGCTCAAATTATCAATAACAAGAATTCTGTACGCAGAATACTTCATTTTTAACTCTATGGCAAGATTAGATCCAACAAAACCGCAGCCTCCTGTTATTAAAATAGTTTTTGGATTTTCTTCTTTGGACATATCATTAAGAGCAATAAAAATACTCGATGTAAAACCAAGATAATAAAAAAAGATTGATCTGCTAAAATTAAATTGCTATCGGCTAACAAGCGGTAAATTTGAGTTGTGAAGAAGCCGACTAAAGCTGCTCTTTGCTGTTCTATTTTTAAAGTCCCTTCTCCCGATTACCAGGCTCTCCTGCTTCTCAATAAATTCTTTCGCTAGTTCATCGAGCATGACACAACTTATTCTAACAGCATACCCCTCATGTAATGCAGCCAAAAACTGCTGTCGTGTTCGCCGGAGAACTTGAGGGAAGTCTTACATTATACCTAAAATTTACTATCTTAATTCGCCAAATTACGAGGGCAACGAATAACCAACATGAAAAATTTATCTATTTTAAAAT
>JBJMLY010000349.1:0-18433 GCA_045805025.1 Cytophagaceae bacterium
AATTCAAAATATTCCACGCCACCGGCAGCACATGCGCTGTCTTCGCCCTTTTTAATCGGACGGGAAGCATTGGCCATATCAATTTCATTGCGGATGAATTTTTTAAATCCTCCACCAGTTCCGGAAACTGCAATCTGCACTTTCACTTTGTTTTCCTTCATGAATTCTTCAGCCACCGCTTCGGTAATCGGATATACGGTGCTCGAACCATCAATCGTGACATTCTGAGATTTGCTGCAGGATGTAATGAATTGAGTTAAAGTTATTGTAGAAAGCAGACAAATTGAGATGTAAAAAATCTTTTTCATAGTTTATTTTCCTTGAATTTTCAGCAAGTTATAAATTCCAATATTAAGGAATTGTTAAGTTTTTTAATTCTTATTAATCACTGATTATTAATATCTTACGTCCTTATTATTAAGCTGATACTGCTTTCCCGTTTCACGATTGTTAAGAAGCCGTACATAGGTAATTTTCCGGAAATTTTACTTTATATTTATTCCATGCTCAAAACGATTATGCTGGTCGGCACCGGGGGCTTCCTGGGAAGTGTTTTACGCTACGGAATCAGCCAGTACGCCCTCCGCTTTTTCGGTACCGGTTTCCCCGCCGGCACCCTGATCGCCAACGTGCTTGGCTGCCTGCTGGCAGGCCTGTTTTTCGGCCTTTATGAAAAAGAAATTTTAAGTCAGCACTGGAGATTGCTGCTCACTACCGGTTTCTGCGGGGGATTCACCACCTTTTCTGCTTTTGCTCACGAAAGCGCGGGCTTTCTCCGAAGCGGCAATATGTCTTATTTTTTTATCTACCTGTTTCTGAGTCTTTTTCTCGGACTGGCCTGTATGTATGCCGGACTATTATTAGGAAAAAGTCTTTTTTAACGATCTCTTAATATTCTGTTCATCATCCGGTAATATCCGTTTGGTAGCTTGTAGCTCCAAAAAAATGGCCGGTTATGAAAAAAATATTGATCGTGGAAGACGAGCCCAATCTCAACGAACTGCTGTCCTATAATTTCAAAAAAGAAGGTTTCGAAGTGCGCTCCGCCTCGAATGGCATGAAAGCATTGAGAATTCTACGAGCCTATCACCCCGATGTTATTCTGGCGGATATTCTGATGCCCGATATGGACGGCATAAAGATGTGCAGAGAGCTAAAAAAAATAAAAACCCATCGGGATATTCCCGTTATTTTCCTGAGCGGCGCGAATGACGATTACCGTTTTCTTTCTGCCATGGAAGCTGGGGCTGTGGATTGCGTTTCCAAACCTGTGTCGATACCTTTTCTTATGAAGATGGTGGATTCAGCGCTTAAAGATTCTTCAGAAGATCCTGCACTTTTTCTTTAATTAAATCCCGGACTTTATTAAACTCCTCTCCTTCCATATTTCTGGGGTCGGGAATATTCCAGTCTATTCTTTTTTTGGCAGGCATCCATGGACAACTATCTCCGCAACCCATGGTAACAATGTAATCGTATTCTTCCTGGGGTATTTCCTGGAGTGATTTTGAATCGTGAAGACTGAGATCGTAACCAAGCTCTTTCATGGCTGCGACAGCCTTGGGATTTATTTTCCCTGAAGGAGCGGAACCGGCGCTATATGCTTCTGCCCGTTCGCTGCCATAAATCCTGGCGAATGCCTGAGCCATCTGGCTTCGGTTGGAATTTTCGATACAGACAAAAAGTAATTTTTTCATGCTGTAAAAATAAAAAATGCTCCGCGTTTTACCGCGGAGCATCCACATTTAAATAAACCTGAAAACTATTTTACTTCCTGCTGCTGAATTGCTTCTTCCTTATCCTTCTTCTTGCTTTTGAACAGCTCGTGGAATTCATCGAAGATCAGATATACCGTATATGCCGTATTCAATTCTGCATTCTGTTTCTGATAAGTAACCGATGGATCGGTAGGAGGCTGATTCATATTGTACAGAAAATTCATCTGATACGTTACTCCTGCTTCAATCTTAATCGGAACTTCGGTAGGCAGTCTCCATCCAATCATGGCTACAGACCTGTTCTGATTTAACATCTTCTGGAAACCCACGTGGCGGCCGATTCCAAGGAAAAGCTCGTTCCATGAATTGATATAGATCGTATTCTTTTCCATTTTAGGTTTGTTCAGCAGCACCTGCATTCTTACCTGCCAGCGGAATCTTCCCTGATGGTTGCTTCCATAACTGCCGTTCGGAGCAAAATCATAGCCATAACCGAAATCCTGTATGCCATTGGAAGACGCGTGTCTCTGACCAATCCATCTGAATTCATAACGGTATCTGTTCACAAACTGAAATCTGCCGATCGTTTGGTTCAAGGTGATCTGAGGACAGGTTCTGATCTCAGGAAAGAAAGATTTTCTTGAGTTAGGATCAGATGTTGGATAAAGTGCCCCTTCTGCCGGAGGAGTCCATGTTGCCCAGTATCCTATAGGCGATAAAGAAAAGCGAATTGCTCCCGGTTTAATCCAGAAGTGAATCCACGGTCTGTACACCTGCTGATATGGATCTTTGAAAATATTACCGTGCTGGCCTCCTTCTATAAAACTGGCATCGGACATTCTTCTGTACTGGACGTCCATCTGATACTGCCATCTTTTGTCTTTTGAAATGGTACCGTTCAGATTGGCTTCAAACCATTGAGAATAACGGTGAGTATAAGCTCTTGGATGGTCGGCAAAGCCCTGCACCGGGGTTGGGGCCTGCGCAAAGGACATAGTAAAAAATCCCAGGCATAAGCCCAGGCCGAGTAATAATTTTTTCATAGTGTAATTTATTTTTCCGGGAGCAAAATAAGTCAAACACTATTACCTCAATGTTACTGGTATGTTAAGGAATTGTTAAGAAGCCTGTAAATGAAAAATCCGGCTCTGAGTCCGGATTTTCAAGTTATGACATGTTCTGATCGGTACTTTCAAGCACCGGAACCGGTGTTGAAGTTTCCTCTACCGGAGCAGGTGCCTTCCTAACCGGAGCTTTTCTTGGCGATTTCCTGGCGACGGTTTTTTTAGCCGCAGGTCTTTTTGAGCTTGTCTTTTTAGAAGCTGTGGTTTTCGCTGAAGCTTTCTTTCTGGCGGAAGGCTTTTCCGCTTTATCGTCTTTCTTTAATTTCTTGACAAAGTCTTTGGCGATTTTTCCGGCAGCGCCTTTGGCCAGCTTTTTAGCGGAGTTATGCGATGAAGCGCTGAGCTTTTTAAGAACGCCTTCTATACTGGAAGCCAGATCTGCCTTTAATTTCTTTTTGATGTCCCTGAATTTGTGTTTAACCGCTTTCGCCATAAAAAATAGTTGTTTAGTAAAATCTTAATTAAATGAGAACAGCTCATCTTTATTATGCCAAAACTCCTGCATGGTATTGCAGCTCCAGTTCAGGGCAATTTAATTCTTTAATTTCGGAGAATCTTAGTATGCAATATTCAGGTTCTCTTCCTTCTCTTGCGTGTGAGTATTCTTCCTGGGCAGTAAGTCCATAGATTCGTTCCCCATGAGGATCCAGATCAGTAATATGAAATGACCTCAAAAGGATGTTGCCGTTGAACAACCTGATGTCGACCAGAAGTTTATGATTAATGTCCTCTTGCTGTGCAAGGATCTGATTTACGATTGCTTCCATAAATGCAGGATAAGTATCCATAAATTTAAAGGATACTCAAGCTTATAGACCCTCCGGGAGGGTCTATGTTATCAACATTTTATCATCAGGTTTGTTCACAAACCGCGTAATTTCCACTATTCAGGCGATTTTTGCCTGAGATGGCTCCTGGATTTCGTCCGGCTCTTCCTGCATAAGCCTCTTCTGCATCCGATAAAACCTTCTGGCTTCCTTGTCGGCTTCAATGGTCTGATCAAGGCTCAGCAACCTCCAGTTTCCTGTATTGCTTTCTGCCAGGCCTACATTCGTTTCGGACCAGAACCCGGCATTCAGGTAACTTACGATGCCCAGCTGCTGGATGCAGGGCTTATGATTATTGCCGCAAATAATTCCGTCACAGTTATCGGTCACGGCAAGATTTACAAGGTCTTCTCTGACATTATTAACAAAAAGCCTTTGTGATTTTATGAATAAGCCGTTCTTAAGAATAGATCTGTAGGAAAAGCCTTTGTTAAAGCGGTATTCATTGTATTTCTTATTGAAAAAAAGCCAGGTGAGGTAAGGGAGTACTTTCACCCTCGGCAAAAATCTGGAGAGCACTGCTTTGTTGAGCACATCTCCATTGATCACTTTATATTTATAACTTCCTGAATTCAGCAGATAATCTTTGTGAAAGGAGAAATTGCCGAATTTGACAGAAAGTTTTCTGTTGTCGGCGATATCGTTTTGCCCGGTAATGAAGATTACCTCGGTACCGTATTTTTCTATCAGCTTAAAAAGGGAGTTTAGAAAAAGAGCCTGTCTTTTGTAGATTTTCTTAATGCCCTGAATCTGCCATCCTCTGATGAAATCCCCGCTCAGGATCAGACGATCGCAGGGATTTTTTTTAAGAAAGTAGATCAGCTTCTTAAGATTCTTCCTGTCGGTGCCCAGAGGCACATCAGAAATCACAATCGTTTTATAGTGGTTGAGCACAGGATTTTTTCTTTTAAAGCTAATCCTGTTATATTAACTTATGATTACGGGATAATTAAAAAATAAACCTGCCATTAATCCAGCTCCAGTTTATATCCTATGCCTTTAATCGTATTGATATATTCCGCTCCGATCTTTTCGCGGATCTTCCGGATGTGCACGTCTACGGTCCTCGAAACTACATATACATCCGAGCCCCAGACCTGTTTGAGCAGTTCTTCACGGTTGAATATTTTATTGGGATTCTGGCAGAACAGGTAAAGCAGTTCAAATTCTTTTCTTGCCATCGCAATCCTTTGCGAATCTTTATATACTGTATAGCTGGTTTTATCGATGGAAATATTTTTTACCCGGATCACGTGATTGTCTTTTTCTTCCACGTCGCGTTTGAAGAAAGCGTTGATCCTGCTCACTAAGGCACGAGGCTTGATCGGCTTCACGATAAAGTCATTGGCTCCCGCTTCGAAGGCAGCGACTTCCGAATACTCTTCCGAGCGGGCCGTAAGAAAAATAATGAATACATCCTTGAGTTCGGGAATCTTACGGATTGCCCTGCAGGCTTCGATACCATCCATCACAGGCATCATGATATCCAGAAGGATCAGATCGGGCAAAAATTCTTTCGCTACATCTACCGCTTCTTTTCCGTCTCTGGCCATCCTGATCTCAAGATTTATCATGGCCAGATTATACTCGAGGATCTCGAGGATATCCGGCTCATCGTCCACTATCAGGATTTTTCTTTTCGCACTCATATAAGTCTTATTTCAGACTAAATGGAAACTTCATTTTCTTTCTGATCTTTTTAGGCTCGCCATTCAGATAACCTGGTTTCCACTTAGGCATGCTTTTCACCACCCTCATAGCTTCTTCGTCCAGTCCGTGTCCCAATGATTTCAGTACTTTGAAATCGGTCAGGCTTCCGTCTTTATTGACGGTGAATTCCAGCACCACCAATCCCTGAATATTCGCTGCTTTTGCGTCGGCCGTATAGTGAAGATTGCCTTGGATGTAAGAAACCAATTGTTCCTGTCCGCCCGGAAACTCCGCTTCCTGATCCACCCAGATGGCGATCTCTTCTTCCTGTGGTTTCACTTCTTCCGGTTTTACCTGCTCTACGGCTTGTTCCAGGGCTGTAATGCCTTTATCTCCGTCTTTGGTTTCTTCGCCAGGAGTTGATTCTTTCAGTTTGTCGACCGTAGCCACCTCTTCCTCTTTCAATACCTGGTCATCCGGCTTGATCTCCAGGGGAGGGAATTTAATGGAAGCGATATCGGGAATATCCAGCGGAGGTGGCGGTAATTCTTTTGGTTTTGGGACATCGTTCAGGTCCATCACTCTTGCCACCACTTTCTCTTCCTCTGCCTGCACTTCTTCCGCCTTGAAGTATTTGTCATACACCACCGGTGATGCCAGGGCCAATGTGAAAGCCATGGCTGAACCAGCCAGGGCCAGCAGCACATGTTTCGAATAACGCTGTCTTAATGAATAAGCACCGAAATTTTTATTTCTGTTTTCAAAAACCAGCTCATTAAACGATTCCTTCAGTACATTTTCCATATCAGATTTTTTTAGTCAGCTCAATATCGACCGGTGTGATGGCCATGATGGCATACCTCTTGGAATCGGTGATGTGCATTTCATCCAGGATGTCGACCATGTTCTTATATTTCGATTTTTTCATCGCCTTGATGATGATGACCATTTCGGAGACCTGTGCATTCTTCTCACGGATCACCTTTCTGATTCCTGCAGACGAATAATCGGTTTCCTTCGGTTTCGGATCGGTCATACCCATATACCAGTATACTTTATCATCCTCTCCAAGAATAATCGTCATTGCCTTGGACTCTTTCACAGGCTGTGACACGTTCTTGTCATTCTTGTCGGGCATGTTCAATTCCATTGCCTGAGGCTTTTTCAAGGTCGTGGTAAGCATGAAAAAAGTGATCAGCAGAAATGCCAGATCCACCATGGGTGTCATATCGATTCTGGTGGAGACCTTTTTGGTTCTCTTTTTTCCTTTATCCTTACCTTCTGCGCTAATCTCGGCCATAGTCTTTATTTATGATTTGTGAATGAGTAATTGAGTGATGATCAAAAAACCCATATAGTTCTTTAGTTCGGTTTTGATTCCAGGCTGGTGATCAGGCTGAACTTGTTGATATTTTCTTCCTGAAGCGTCGCGATGACTTTATCCATTACTTCGTAGTCACTGCCTCTGTCGCCTTTGATGGCAATTTCCGCCTCGGGATTTGCCTGACGTGATAAACGGATCCAGTCTCTGAGCTCGTTGTTGGCCGAATCGCATGGAATGCCGGTTTGTTCCAGCTCCGCGCGCTTATCGACCGTGGCGTTCAGTATTCCTTTCAGCTTGTTCACAGGCACACCGAATGAAGTCATGGAAGAAAAAGCGCTTTTCTCCTGTTCGGTAAAGCTGATGCTGTATTTTTCAGCAATCTGATCGAGCAGATCGGCTCTTACATCTTTCTGATCGATGTCGAAGAAAACTCCTCCCTTTCTATCCACCGATATGGTCATGATGTTCTTATCCTTCTTATCGATTTTAGAAACCGATGAAGGAATATCCACTACCGCCGCTTCCGGTGCCTTGAACTTGGTCGTGAGCATAAAGAAGGTCAGCAGCAGGAAGGCCATGTCGCACATGGCCGTCATGTCAAGGGAAATATTTTTCCTCGGAACTTTTACTTTTGGCATGGCTGTAGGTTTTAAACCAGTTCCGCTTTATAAGAAGGCTTTTCTTTTTCAGCCTTATAGTTAGCCTTAAAGCTTTGTGAAATGCTGAATCCCATTTCATCGATGCTGTAGGTAAGGGTGTCGATCTTGCTGGTGAAAGAATTATAAGACATGATTGCGATTGCCGAAGTAGCAATACCAAGAGCGGTATTGATCAGCGCTTCAGAAATTCCGTTAGCGAGTGCGCTTGCGTCTGTAGCGCTTGCAGTACCCATGGAAGCAAATGCCTTGATCATACCGATTACCGTTCCCAGCAGACCCACCAGGGTAGCGACCGAAGCCAGTGTAGCGATGATTGTCAGATTTTTTTCCAGCATAGGAAGTTCCAGGGAAGTAGATTCTTCCAGCTCCTGCTGAACGGCGGCTACTTTCTGATCCTTGCTCATATCTTTTTCATTCCAGATCTCATTGTATCTGTTCAGTACTGTGTAAACAACATTTCCCACAGAGCCCTTTTGATCAAGCGATCTGTCGATGGCTGACTGCACATCGTTTTTAGATAAGCTTTTCTTGACATCGCGCAGGAACTTTTCGATAGAACCTTTGCCGTATGCTTTATTGATGGTGATGAATCTTTCCACGGAGAAAGTCAGCACCATTAAGAAGAAAGACATCAGTACAGGTACGATAAGTCCGCCTTTGTAAACAATGCCCAGGTAATTTGAAGGATGTCCTTTTACCGAATCACCGCCTGTAAAATTGCTGCTGTCGCCCATTACGAAGAAATAGAGCGCAAGTGATACGCCGATGGCGAGAAGTATAACGGCTCCTGCGAAGAGGTTTTTGATGGCCGAATTTTTCTGATCTGTAGTTTCCATATTACATGAGGATTTATTTTTCCAATTAAACAAAGTTAGCCCCGGCCTTTCACCATACTGTTAAGCCAATGTTAAGTTTGTGTTAACAAGGCTAAAACCCTGATAAACAACGAAGGCCCTGATAAATCGGCCTCTCCTGGAAAAAAATAAACTACAACCTTGAAGCCGCTTGCACGACTTCAAGGTCTTTATTGAATTACAAGCTTGGTAGTTTTCACTGTTTTGCCTGTAATCACTTTTACGATATAGATTCCTTTGATTAAAGAGTTTCCGTCAAAATCGAAGCTGTTTCTTCCGCTGGCTACATTGCCATTTACGATATCAGCCACTTTAGCGCCTTCTACAGAATAAATGCCTGCTTCCACTTCTGAAGAATTTTCCAGAAAGATTACAACTGATGCTTTGCCGTTGCTTGGGTTCGGATAAACCTGAATGCTGGCAGTAAGATCGCTTGGATCGTTGATGCTGGTCGTATTTAAAATATAATTAGCAGGATCCATTTTAGTCCAGGTAGCCATCCAGTTATCAGAAGCCTGCCCTGTGTAATTGAAAGCACCGATGTAACTTACCTGCTTAAAGAAAGGATCTGTTACTTTACTGCTGGTAAATGCGGGTTTCACCGCTGCATTGCCTGCAGGAAACACCAGAGGAGAAGTACTGTTTGGTATGAAACTTGAGTTTCCATTCTGATCAAAAGGGTTCTTTAACTGAACCCCTGATTGCTCATATACATAAGACTTATTTTTGAAAAGCGGATCTCTGAACCATGCGAGCGGACCAGCATAGCTTGAAAAAGGCGCTGTTGCAGTTCCAGGATTAGGAACCATGGTAACCGGAGTAGACGTGTCGCCTTCTGTCGTAGTCGGAGTGAGTGAACGAACACCGTTAAAAACATAGAACAGATCTTTGCCTGTAGGCATACCAGCTAATACTGTATGTTGTATCTGCAACGTAGAATCATAAATGTTAGAAAGAGTTGATCCGAAAGAAGAAGATGACTCATCGATCAGAATGCCGCAAGGCCATCCGGCTATGATACTATTCATCAGACTTAGAGCGCTTCCTCTTCTGATATGAACAGCGGCCACAAAATTGGGGTCGATGTTTCCAGCCCCACCCGGATTCACCATCGGGCCAATCACGGTCATATTGGAATAAATCGGTTTGGTGATCATGGTTTTATCGGTTTTCCCATCCACAGTTCCCAACTGATAGCTGTCTGATTCAAAACCTTTAGAGCCTGACAGATCTCCTAGAAGATTTCTTTGCACAACGCCGAACTGAATTTTTCCCTGATATCCATTATCAGTATCGAAATCATCGTCCCATGACTGGTAGGCGAAAATGTATTTCATATTTACTGTACCGCCAAAACATGCGATCGCATCACCCCCGCTGTAAGAAACCTGAATGTGATCGACCTGTGTTTTATTGCCTACGCCGCAAAGCGTTAAGCCATTCATCTTGTTGTTCGGAGATAATTCAAGACCGGCGTATTCAATTCTTACATATCTAAGAATCCCTGAGCTATCTGCAGCATCAGTACCACCATAAAGCGATCTGGGACCGCCTTCTATCTGACCCTTTCCGGCAGGCAGCGCGCCTGTACCAGGATTGTAAGCCAGCCAATTTACAGGAGCCTTACCGCAGATCACCAAGCCTCCCCAGTCACCATAATTACGGGAATTGATCGGTTGGTTGGAAGTAAATACAATCGGATTGGTAGAATCACCCTT
Source organism: Cytophagaceae bacterium (assembly GCA_045805025.1). GTDB lineage: Bacteria > Bacteroidota > Bacteroidia > Cytophagales > Cytophagaceae > DATMOV01. Next base: position 9,875 of record JBJMLY010000349.1, read on the forward strand.
GGCAATAATTTTAGAATCTTCTTCGATGATCAACGTTCCTTTGCTGTTCAGGTCACCTTTGATGACGGTACCGGCCTGAATAGTCAGGACAGCATTGTTGGTTACATAAACATAACCGTTTAACAGGTACTGGTTGTTACTTGTCCATGTTTCATTGGCAGTAATGTCGCCCGACTTCGCAATTGTAGACTGAGCCTGGACTGCAATAGACACTGTTCCGGTCAACAGGATTGAGAGTAAGGATTTTTTCATAGTTCTCACTATTGTTTTATTAACTATACAGTTCATTTATCTTTTGAATTAAGGATTGATTTACCTTCCTGACTAATGGCCCTGATAAAAACGAAGGCCCCGATAAATCGGGGCCCCCTGGAAAAAATAAACTACAAACATGAAGCCGCTTGCGCGACTTCAAGGTCTTTATTGAATCACAAGCTTGGTAGTTTTCACTGTTTTGCCTGTAATCACTTTTACGATATAGATTCCTTTTGTTAAAGAGCTTCCGTCAAAATCGAAGCTGTTTCTTCCGCTGGCAACATTGCCATTTACGATATCAGCCACTTTAGCGCCTTCTACAGAATAAACACCGGCTTCTACTTCTGAAGAATTTTCCAGAGAGATAACGATCGATGCTCTGCCGTTGCTTGGGTTTGGATAAACCTGGATGCTGGCAGTAAGATCGCTAGGATCGTTGATGCTGGTCGTATTTAATGTATAGTCAGCATTGGTAGGATCCATTTCAGTCCATGTAGCCATCCAGTTGTCTGAAGCGTTTCCTGTGTAGTTAAATGCTCCTACGTAACTTACATGCTTAAAGAAAGGATCTGTTACTTTACTGCTGGTAAATGCAGGTTTCACCGCTGCATTGCCTGCAGGAAATACCAGAGGAGAAGTACTGTTTGGTATGAAACTTGGGTTTCCATTCTGGTCAAACGGGTTCTTTAACTGAACACCTGATTGCTCATACTGATACGATTTATTTTTAAAAGCAGGATCTCTGAACCATGCGAACGGACCAGCATAGCTTGAGAAAGGCGCTGTTGTAGTTCCAGGATTAGGAACCATGGTAACCGGAGTAGTCGTATCGCCTTCTGTCGTAGTCGGAGTGAGTGAACGAGCACCGTTAAAAACATAGAACAGATCTTTGCCTGTAGGCATACCAGCTAATACTGTATGCTGGATCTGCAAAGTAGAGTCATAGATGTTAGAAAGAGTCGATCCGAAAGAAGAAGAAGCTTCATCGATCAGAATACCTGCAGGCCATCCGGCTACGATACTATTCATTAAGCTTAGAGCGCTTCCTCTTCTGATATGCACACCAGCAACAAAATTTGGATCCAGACTTCCGGCTCCGGCAGGGTTCGTTAGTGGTCCTATTACGGTCATGTTTGAATACACAGGTTTTGTGATCATGGTTTTATCGGTTTTTCCATCCACAGTTCCAGACTGATAGCTGTCTGATTCAAAACCTTTAGAGCCAGACTGATCGCCTACGGCACCTCTTTGTACAACACCGAACTGAACCATTCCTGAATAGCCGTTATCGGTATCAAAATCATCGTCCCAGGTCTGGTAAGTAAATATATTTTTCATATTTACTGTACCGCCAAAGCATTCGATCGCATCGTCGCCACTGTAAGAAACCTGGATGTGATCGATCTGAGTCTTGCTACCTACTCCGCAAAGGGTTAAGCCGTTGATCTCATTATTTGGAGAAAATGCAATACCTGCAAATTCTATACGCACATAACTCAGAATTCCTGAACTGTCTGCTGCATTCGTTCCGCCGTATAATGATCTCGGACCTCCCTCTACCTGACCTCTTCCAGATGCTAACGGAGCTCCCGGGCCTGCTCCATCCGGATCATAAGCTAACCAGTTTACAGGAGCCTTTCCGCAAACAATCACACCGCCCCAGTCGCCGTAGTTACGGGAACCCGGAGCCTGATTGGAAGTAAATACGATCGGGTTGGTAGAATCACCCTTGGCAATAATCTTAGAACCTTCTTCGATGATCAGAGCTCCTTTGCTGCTCAGGTCACCTTTGATAACGGTACCGGCCTGAATGGTCAATACTGCATTGTTGGTTACATATACATACCCACTAAGCAGGTACTGGTTGTTACTTGTCCAGGTTTCATTGGCAGTAATGTCGCCGGACTTCGTAATTGTAGACTGAGCCAGGGCTGCAACAGCCACTGTTCCGGTCAACAGGATTGAGAGTAAGAATTTTTTCATAGTTTTCATTATTTTTTTAATTTAATTGTGTACTCGTTTTTACTTATTTATTGGTTAAAGATTGATTCTCATTCCTAAGGTGAAATAGCTGCCTCTTCTGAAAGTCATAATCGGTTCGTCATCTCCATGCCTTTCAAACTTGCCGTTCTTGTTGGTATCCTGCATCAGCAGCACAGGCTGGTTGAACAGGTCCTGAATACCGCCGAATACCGCGAATTTTTTCGAGAAGTTCTTGGTAACGTTCAGATCCACGGTATTTCTTGGCATTTCTCCGATGTTCGGATAATCCAGCGTTCCCACCAGGAAGATTCTCGGACCAAAAACATTATAAAGGAGCGTTGCCTGAAAACCGGTTGAATCGTTCGGCGTCATATAATACAATCCGGTGTTGATCACGTAAGGCGATTGACCTGGCAAGGCAAAATTTGTAGACTGATTGATCACTTGAGAAATCGTTACCTGGCTCTTGATCAGAGACGCGTTGGCTACAAAACTGAGCTTTGAGAGGAATTTCGTTTTAAACAGGCTGTCGGCAAACCCAAGATTTTTACGCACATCAAGCTCTATACCGGCGCTATAAGCATTGTCTGCATTGGTAAATGTAAAGGTCCTGCTGTCTGAGCCACCGCTGAACAGGATAACCTGCTGGATCGGGTTGTAAAATTTCTTGTAGAAAACACCTACATGGAACATCTCCGAAGGACTAGGATAAAGCTCATAGCGAAGATCAAAATTATGGATCTGGCAAACCTTCAGTATCTTGCCCACGTTCGGATTCGACGGATCCTGATTAATAACAGTCGGGAATAATGATCCGTAAGTCTGAGCATTAAACTCAAAATCATAGAAAGCGAAAGGAGACCATTCTCTGAACTCCGGACGGTTTACCGTTTTGCCATAGGCAGCCCTCATGAGAGCCGTTTTAGTACTGTCTTTGGTTTTAAAGCTATAGCTCAGGTTTGCAGAAGGAAGAAAGAAGGATGTTTTAACATCTGGTCTTACCTGGGTCGTATTTACATAGCTTTGCAGGGACTGAATGTTGTATTCATGACGGACGCCTGTCAATAATTTAATCCGCTTGCCGAACGGCAGGTTAAAAGATGCGTAGCTCGCTATCAGCCTGTTTTGTGCTGTATACTTATCGGATAAATTGGTAATCTCCGCCAGCTTAAATGCTTTCTGTCCGATATTGTCCGGTGAAAAAATCTGATCGATCGGAAGCCTTCTCAATTGAATTCCATTAGGAGCGGTCGGGCTAAGAATATAGCCGATGACCCTTGCCGAAAAAGTTCTGTCTTTATACTCCAGGTAATTTCCCAGGTTCAGATCAAATTTATAGGTACGAATCCTGAGTTTCTGTTTGAAGGCGTGGTTGAAGGAATAGGTCTTTTCCTTCAGCGTTGAAAAAAAGCGACCTCCTCCGTTCACGGGGTCTGGAGTACCCGCCTGTACCTGGGCTGTGAACATGCTGTCGGGCAGGGTTCTGTCTTTTCTGTATTGAATTCTTCTCAGGTCAGGATCAATCCTGTTGCTGTTCGCATACCCGATCGTCCAGGTATAATCTCTTGTTCGCGCAGAATCAGAATGAGTGCCGCTAAGCTGAGAGGTAATGACCCGCCTGCTCTGGTAAGCCAATGCATAGGCAAGCCTGTCCTGCTCGGTTTCCAGATTTCCTCTTCTGACCGTTACCTGATCGCGGCCGATCTGATTCCAGAGATTTCTGAACTCCAGTTTGTGTCTGCCGTTAAAAATATAAGAAAAATTCTGAATGATGCCGACCCTGGCCGTATTGGTGCTTTGCATATCCGTATTATCCAGAGTTGGCTCTGTTCCATCCCAGTCCTGCCTTCTGATCTTAAAGACGGTATTCAGGTTGGCATAATTCAGGTTGGCGGTATAACCAAGGTCCTTCTTGAAAATTTTGAATTTATTGGTGTAGTAAACATTCAACCTGAAATCGGGAAGCGCTTTGCGGTTATGGATGCCCCAGGTATTTTTGAAATTTTTAGAAACATCGATAATATCGCTTTGATTTTTATTAATAAAATCAGGAGTTCCTTTTGGCAAAGCACGATAGCCGTTGTCATAGCCCAGAAAGTTGCTGCTTCCTGTAGAAGTGAATTTAAAGTCGCTGAAAGTAGATCCTGGTCTGTAAGAGCCCTGCATGTTGATATTCAGATTTCTTCCCTGAGGAGAAGACCGGGTATACAGCTTTACCATACCACCGGCAAAGTCTCCTGGAAGATCCGGAGCAGGAGTCTTATAAACCTGGATCTTATCAATCAGCTGACTTGGTATTACATCGAATGAAAATGATTTTCTATCGGGTTCAGAACTTGGTGCGCCTGCATCGTTGAGCCAGACACTGTTGTATCGCTCACCCAGACCGCGAACCATGATAAAGCGGTTATCTACCAGGGTAACGCCTGGAATTCTTCGCACCGCCTCGGCCGCATCCCTGTCCTGCCCCTGTCTGATCTGTGCGCCGGAAGTAGCGGACATGGTCTTATCGCTGGTTTTTACATCTTCGATCTGGGTGGTAATCGAACCCTGATCCTTGATATCTGTAATCTCGATCACAATGGCACCCTCACTAAAAATGGATTTATCGAGCACCGTAGTTTCACCGGCTTTGATCACGACGCCAAAAGCGGTATCCAGCTTATACTCGGCACCCTTAAATAAAATCCGGTACGTGCCCGGAGGAATATTCTTGATTTCATATTCGCCTTCCAGTTCCGTTACTGTTCCGATCTTCAGCGCGGGAATAAACACAGTCACATCGAATGCAGGCTGGCCGGTTTCGTCTTTGACGACCCCTTTCAGATTTCCGGTCTGCGCGAATAAGCCTGTGCTGATCATAAATAATAAGAGCAATAAATAATTGCCTCTGAGTACACTTTTTTTCACTTTGTTTAAAAAATTAGTTTGTAGGTATTTTTCCGCTTCAAAAGTAGAGCGGTAATATTACGTGGTGATTAAAGGAAGATCAGGGAATTGTTAAATAGGAGGGGCTCAATGTTACCAAATTGTAAATAAAACCGGGCGGCTTACAAAAAATGGTACACGGAACACATATAATATATAAAGAAGGAGTAAAACATACTCCTTCTTTATTATGATGTCTATTTCTTAATTAACTTATAGCTTCTGACAGTATTATCATCTGCTATTTTAACGATGTATAATCCTGAGGGAATCCTGTCGTCAAGATTGATTTTTTCCACAAATGCAGATTTAAATACAATAAGACCGTTAAGGTCGCATATCGTAATCACAGCATTACTCAACTCTATATTCTTCTTGTCGAAACTAATTTCATTTGTAAAAGGATTGGGATAAATATCAATATTTTCGGATGCCATATCAGACGATAAATTATTAACTGAAATTGCCATTCTGTCCAACGTATAGCAGGAAGAGGCGGATCTCGTCGGTTCATAGGAATCTCCTGTTGAAGATGTTCCCAGATATCCCATATTTCCGTAAGAGTTTGTTCCGCTAAGATCAGCAACCTGATAACCTGCTGTTTCTTTCAATCTCCAGTATCCCACCAGATTTGCAGTTGTATTATCAAAAATGCTGGTTTTATTGCTGCTTATTTCAGTTGATGTTCTGACTGATTTCCAGAACCTGAATTCATTTATATTTCCCGCTGGCGTGGGTGAGATGGTTGATGCATCGTAGCCGATATATAAACTGGCAAAAGAATTACGACTACTGGAATTAGTGGCAGTTCCCAAAGCAGAGCCATCCAGATAGAATGAGACTGTATTCGTCGAAGCATCTCTACTTACTGCAATATGATGACAGTTATTATCATATAAACTTGTTGTTGTTGTACTACTTGTTGAAGTTATTCCGGCAATCTGAAGCACTATTTGATATCCACCGGTTACAGTTTTGACCGCAAAAAGAAAACCTTCACTTCCGCTAGATCTGTGGGATGCAATAACTTTTTGTCCCGAATTTAAAACCCCGTTACTGAATTTAATCTGTGCCTCAAGACTGAAATTCTGAGATGTTGATCCATTGTAGTTTGAATGATAAGGAATTGTAATTCTATCATCAGATCCATCAAAAGTATAACCTGCATCAACTGCTATAGTAGCAGCACTGGAAGTACGAATTGGATCTGCTGCATCAGGAGTGTAAACTGAACCATAAAGATTGATTCCTAACTTCCCATGGTTTGCATTATTACTCCCATCCGTAACTGTCTGTCCATTATTCTCTGTGAAATTCCATAATCCTATAAGATTTGAGGTACTTCCAGGAATGGCAGAATTTAAATAGGTGGATATGGAAGACTCCGTTAAGCCTGTGCTCCAGAAACGAATCTGATCTACAATTCCGCTAAGAGCCATACCTCCGACGTTATCATAACCAATATAAACAGATCCCGATGTCGTAATGTTGGAAGTACTACCGGAGTTCCCAACACAATATCCATCAAGATAATATTTAGTTGCTGTCGATGTTCTTGAAACGGCTATATGGTGCCAGGATTGATCATTAATGGTTGGAAATTGATTACTTGAATAAGTACTCCCGTTCATTGTAAGCAACAATTGTGTTCCATCATTTGACGCACTAAACAAAACTCCATTAGTACTAGTAGTTCTATTCGAAAAGAATGGAGTCCAATTACCATTGGGATTTATCACATTACTTAATTTTACCCAACCTTCGATAGCATAGTCGCTTGTACCCCGATCGTATGAGGTGTGATGAGGTACGACAACTCTATCGTTAATTCCGTCAAAAGACAATGAATAATTAGAAACGGTACTGAATTTATTATAAATAGCTTTAGCAAGAGGTAAATTATTCGTAGAAGACACCATTGTAAAAGTAGGACCTTGCGTTGTAGTCAGATAATCATTGGCAATATGCCACATACCCGAACCGCCCAGATTATTGTCCAGGACATATTGAGCCTTCCATCCTATAGAAGTAGCATCTTCATAAGAAAGAAAAATCTGATTCGTGTTATCTATAGCTATCGGTTCATATTCAGGACTGCTGCCCGCTGTAATGGAATAATTGGTTGGCGCAGTTAAATCATGATACGTATCATAATAATCCGGATTAGAAAAAACCGTTGCTGTACAACCCAAAGCAGTACAAGGTTTAAATGTTTTTCCATAAAATGGGGTGATAAGATTTAACTTTTCTGCCGGGACTCCCTGTGCAAGGATATAATCTATTGTTGCATCTATAGAAGTGGTACCACCTAAGGGAGCATTATAACCTGATATAGCGCCTGTATAATTATATCCCATTACATTAATCATATCCACAAGAGGAAGTATATTACCCCATTCAATATATTGCAGTTCAGAAACATCAGTACCTACCGCAATTGACAGATAAAAACTCTTACTGTGCAGCCCCCCATAAATATCTAGTTTGTCTCTTACTTCCTGCAACAGTGATGTGAAATGAGCTCCGTCTCCTGAACCAGGAAATTCCCAGTCAATATCAATTCCATCAAGCTGATAGTTGTCTACCTGAGTAGTGCATTGAACTGCAAAAACCGATCTGTATGATGCCGCTGTAGTTGAAAAATTAGATGACCGCCCTGCCCCTCCAATAGTAAGCAAAACCGGCACTCCATTGGCATGGGCGCTTTTCACCAAACTATTACTCGTACTAAGAGAAGGGTCTATAAAAAATGCATCGGCTGATGAATTTGCACTCAGAAGGGTACCATCGGATTGGGGAATAAAGAAGCCATAATTAATCATGCTGTATTTGGAATAATCTATACTGGAAGGATTTACAATGTCACTTCTGTCGCCATAAATATCGGACATAAAATAACCCACCACCCGCTTATTAGGTGGCTGCGCTATACTTGAGAATGAAAAAATTAAAACTGCTACTAATGATAGAAACAGCACATTGGGCTTTACTGACTTCATAAGATTTGGTTTAGTGAGACATCAGAACCCAGCCGTGTTTCAAATGTTCTTTGGGGAGTAAAATACTGACACGATTTAATAATTTCTTAACATAAGCAACAATTTCTTAACATGACGGGTCTGCAATGCACCTTCAGGTCAAAAAACATCAATCTATACTTTAGCAGCTTATACAAAAAAGGAGAAAATTAAACCCTGAGTTACTGAGGAACAGAAAAACTGAATTAGTAGCTTTAATCCGAAGCATTTAGCTATTGTATTATGAAAGCGCTCAAGATAAGCGGCATCGTATTGCTGACACTCCTTATTATATATGTGTTCGGCCCTAAACCCGCAAAACCTGTACTTAACACATCCTTACCTGAAACAGAGCGCGATTTGCCGAAGCTGGTGG
>JBJMLY010000350.1:0-8138 GCA_045805025.1 Cytophagaceae bacterium
AGGTTCTGAGTTTGCTCCTGTTGCTGATTTCAACAACAGGATATCCGCAGGCCCCGGCATCCGATCTTTCTTCCTGTACCAGGCTGATGCAGCAGCTCAGTGCGCTTGACACCAAAATGCCGGTGGCCAAATCCGGCGACTGGCTTTCTGAGCATCCCGAGCCCGGACAATCATTCGGCCAGTATGTAAAAAGCGATCCCAAGAAAGGCAACGGGCGGAGAACAGTGATCTATCTTAAGCCTGTAGGCTCTTTTACTGCCCGGGAACAGGAGATCCTGAAAGCGAACAGAGAATACCTGGAAGCTTTCTTCGGACTGGAAATTAAAACGCTTGAGCCTCTTCCTTTAAAATCCATTTCTAAAAAGGCGATCAGAAAACAAAAGGGGGGAATTCAGATCCTCACCAGCTATATAAACTACCAGGTTCTGTATCCCCGGCTGCCGGAAGATGCCGCAGCGCTTATGGCGGTCACGGCCACTGATCTTTATCCGAACGAGCAATGGAACTATGTTTTCGGAGAGGCCGACCAGGTGAACCGCATTGGAGTTTCCTCTATGGCCAGGTTTGGATCGAAGGAGAAAGACAGCAGCACATTTCTGCTCTGCCTGAAGAGGCTGAATAAAACCACCAGTCATGAAATAGCGCATATGCTTTCGATGGACCATTGTATTCATGCGTCTTGTAGTATGAATGGAAGCAACCATCTGGAGGAAGCAGACAGTCAGCCTTTGCATCTGTGTTCTGAATGCAGTGCAAAGCTCAGCTGGCGCCTGGGTTATGACGCCGGGAAAAGGCTGGAAAAAATTCTGCAGTATGCGAGAAAATACTCCTTCGCCGAAGAAGAAAGCTACTGCCAGAAAGCCTTAGCACTCATTCATCAATAAACCCGATTGATTCCTTGCCGAAAAGCATCGGTCAAAAATTATCCGGGATACAAAACCTGCTGAACGTTTGAGTCTAACCCACATGTTTCAGGGGCATAAGAAATAAATCCTTGCGGTATATCTGCACTTCTTTGCGTATCTCGATGTCTCCTTCTTCATTGACCGGAAAACAGCTGATCATATCGTAGTCAGCCGCATCGTCAAAATTGTGAATTTGTCCTGATGCGTAAATTCTTCCGTCCTTCACGCATTGAATCAGAATGTAAAGATTGTTCTCCATATTTACCTTTTTCATAATTAAGCCTCCTTTTGCAGAACTTGTTCATTGAAAGTGTTCAATAATGCTGCCAGGGTTGTACCGGGCTGCCAAAATCTGCATTAGTTACACAAATAAAATACGAAATTACTAACAAAACAAACTTTTTACTAAATATTTTAGCATACAATAATTATTAAGCTTTTATATATAGCGATTACAGGAAGGTAATTGCTGGAGATAGCGTGGTTGGATAAAGATCAGGAATGGCCAACGTGATGAAGATATTACTACATTGCAGGCCAACAGTTATTTTTTGAAACCCTTAATTGCCTTAGGCCTGGAAACTTATAAACTTGTAACAATTATGAAGAACTGTATCTGCATGTTTAGTTTTTTCCTGCTGGGAAATTTTCTTTTTACATTTTCCGGCAGTGCGCAGAATAAAATTACCGCGGCAGAATCCGAAAAAATAATTACAGAAATTTGTGATCTCATGTTTTCAGATTCTACGAGGGATTACATGGTCAATGAACTTCATCGATATATAGAGCCTACTGCATTAGAATCCTATAAAATAAAATACCCTGACTATATGATCAATACAATAGGCGGAGCCTATTACCAGATCATAAAAAATGAAGGGGAACTAGTAGAAGTTAATACAAAGACCCTGAGGTCGCCTGTATGGGAAAGAAAATATGTTTTTAAAATAATCAGAATCAACAATACCCTATACCTTGATGTCCACTTTCGCCCTGATTGGATAGATCCATGGACAAGATATGAGGATCTAAATTAATAGTCTCCCGGTTATGTCTTTTGACTGCTGCAATACGCTCCGGCCAGGGCCTGAGCGTATTGCCTATTTGTCAATTGTCAACTATTCCACCACCAGCTTCCTTACCCTGCGCTCAGTTCCCTGCATAAAATTGACAAAATAGACACCCGGAACCAGGTTGATGATAGTAATGGCCTGACCGGATCCTGTGAGCTTTCCGCTCAGCACTTCCTTTCCAAGAATATCGGTAATGGAGTAGTTCATTTCGGAAGCATTGTTCAGATTATTCTGCACAAAAAATTCGGAGCTGGCAGGATTCGGACTTAGTATAAGATCTTCCTGGGCGTAAGAGCTTTGTATAGAAGTTACAACAGGACATCCCAGTTTGTCCTCACTTCTGAAATTGTCGATATAGTAATAATCGCTGGTATAGCTGTTTGGATTAAACAGGAATGTGATTTGATTTACATCATTTACCGTGCTGCCCGAACCTGCGGGAACCGTTGATGAAAGAAATTTCAGGGTTTCCCACTGGTATTGTTTGGTGGTCTGAGTCCAGAAGATGCTTCTTCTTCCCAGGGGATACGCTCCGCTTGTTTTGTTTTTATCTTCCAGTTGAAGATTGACCGTCGTGCCGACCGGAGCGCTGGTATATACATCCATGCTGAAGACCTTGTTCTTGTTCTCATATTGGGTGACATCCGAGAGAAGCTCAGCCTCATACTGAAATACATCGTACTGAACAGGTGTATTTCTTTTATAGTAACCGACGGTAGAGCTCGTATTGACTGTATTGGAAGTATTCGGGTTTGCCGAAGCCGGATTGTAGGCTGTTCCTGTATAACCGGTGTTATTTAAGATCCTGTGTGTCTCAAAATCCTCGAAGGCAAAATAGCAGCTGTCTTTATAGACTGTTACAGGTTTGTTGAAGAAGTAATGACCGCAGGTATCAATGACCGCGTCCAGGGTAACGGTGCCTCCTGTATTGCCCCAATGCACGGTAGCAGAATTAGTGCCTTGTCCGGCTGTGACTGTCGCCCCGCCAGGCACCAGCCAGTTATAAGAGCTTGCCACGCCATTCTTAATCGTGTACTTCTGATCAGAGCCGGCAAATGCCTTGCCGCGGCCATCGATCACCAGAGTTTGAGGATTGGAATATACTCTGACGTAATCCACCTCCATAGTCTGAGGAAAAACTGAAGTGCCATCTGCATTCCCTCCAAACCATCCTCCTACCGCTACGTTCAGAATAAAAAAGAAGTCGTCGTCGTTGAACGGCCAGTAAGAAGGTGATATACCCGTTTTTGTAATGGTGTAGTAGTTTACATTGTCCAGAAACCAGTTGATGGTATCGGGCTTCCATTCCACTGCATAGGTATGAAAGCCTGCAGAAAGATCGCTTGAACTGGTGGTGGTGCCTCCGCTGCTTTTATGTCCTGCTCCGGCATCGGTGCCGTAATGAATGGTACCGAAATCCTTGAAAGGATTGGCCCCCTGCTCTTCCATAATATCAATTTCACCACTCTGCGGCCACCCACCGTTTACAGAGTTTTGCGGCATCATCCAGAAGGCAGGCCATAAACCTTGTGTCTTAGGGAGCTTAATGCTGGCTTCCATCCTTCCATATTTGAAATGATGCTTGCCTGAGGTATTTATTTTGGCCGAGGTATAATTTTTGCCCCCCAAAACTTCGCTTAATGCAATGATCTTCAGCGTACCACCGGAAACCACCAGGTTGTTGGAACGGCTTGTATAATTTTCATCTTCATTATTGACAGTTGCCGGGCCGGTTTCATAGTTCCAGTCGGCCGTATTCAGCGTGCTGCCGTTAAATTCATCCGACCATACCAAGGTCGGACATTGAGCCTGAGCGCAGAAAGAAAACCCTAAAAGAACCCATGCCGACCATAAACCATGGAAAGCTATTTTACTTATTTTGAATAATTGCTTCATACTAAATCTACCTTTAATCCTTATACGGTAAAATTCAAAGAAAGACTTTTAATATACAAGGAATATAAAATAAATATTTTATATAATCATTTGATAATCAAATAATTAAAATCAAGCAATTGGCGCTTAACTAACACCAGAAAAAGGACTTAAGTGGCTGGGTTGCAAGAAGAATTGGCGAAAGAAAAAAAAGATCTGTTACGGATAGGCGACACGTTAAACGAACATGCGTTCCAGCACCGCTCCCACATAATAGGCAAGCACAGCAGCAAGTCCGCCTAGAGCAAGTGTCTCTGATATGCCAATCAGCTTATTCTTTTCGGTAACTACACTTTTAAGGCTTCCGACGATGGTTAAGCCGACGGCGGTAAGAAGGCAGGAATATAAAAAGAGGTTGGTTTCTTCCCAGTGAAAGATCAAGGCTCCGATATAGGAAAGCAGAGGTATCAGTCCGATGAGCACAAAAGAGATAAATGTCATGGAAGCAGTCTTTACGGGGGTGCGCTCATCTTTAATCATCTGAAGCTCTTCTTTCATCATCGTATCCACCCAGACATCTTTATTGGAGATGATCTGCGCCACGACCTGCTCCAGCAAATCTCCTTTAAATCCCTTGGCTGCATAAATATCGCGGATCTCCTGAATTTCCTTATCCCGCAGATTTTCAATTTCCCAGTATTCAACGGCTTTATGCTTTTCATAGGCATCCTGCTCAGCCTTGGTGGAGAAGAAATTTCCAACTGACATGGAAAATCCATCGGCAAAAAGATTGGCGAAACCCAGTATGATCACCACGGAGATCTGCAAATCAGCGCCTGTGGCGCCGGCCACGACCGCAAAGGTAGTAATGGCACCGTCAATACCGCCGTATACAAACTCAGCGATATAATCCTTATTAAAGAATAAAAAATTGCCTTTGGAATGTAACTGATCTTCCATGCTTTGCCTTTTGGAGGACTAAAAATAATGCATTTACTGAGATTAAGCAACGGTAAAATGTCAATAGTCATTGTTCATTAGAAATCAGTAAGACCAATGACTATTGACTAATGACTGACTAAGTTCTTGGCGCAAATAAACCTGAAACAGTTTTTACAATAAATTTATTCGGGAATAGTTTACTGAAGTAAGCCCCTATTGTATTGCTTGTGCCGGGTATGATCTCCGAATCATTTTCCAGCAAGCCTTCGATAGCGATCTCCGCTACTTCATCCGGCGACATTTTAATCTCGCTGGAATTGACCGGCATGCTTTCCAGTCCGGCACGTTCAAAGAAGTCCGTAGCCGTCGGGCCGGGACACAGGCATGATACGTTAATATTAAATACCTTCAGCTCATTCTTAATGGCCAATGTGAATGACTGCAGAAAAGCCTGAGTCGCTGCATACACGCTCATATAAGGAATAGGCTGATAACAGGCGGTACTGGCTACATTCAGAATGTAAGAAGCATGCTGCTCTTTCAGCATCGGAATAAACTGATGTGTCAGCGCTACCGTACAAACCTGGTTAAGCTGGATCACATTCAGCTGCTCGGTGATTGACAGCTCGTCGAATTTTCCGTAGAGCCCTATGCCCGCATTGTTGATGAGCATATTCACATTCATGTGGCCGGCACGACACCAGTTGAAAAGTTTAACCGGAGCATCCGGCTCCGTCAGGTCCATGGTATAAACTTTCACATCAATATTATGTTGATCCATCAGCTTATAAGCCAGCTCGTCCAGTTTCTCCTGGGTTCTGGCCACTAAAATCAGATTGTAATTTTTGGAAGCGCAATACTTAGCCATCGACTCTCCTATCCCACGGCTAGCTCCTGTAATCAAGGTGTATTTGTTATTCATAATCAACCAGACAATTTAAAATCCCACTTACTCAAAGGATCGCACCGGAGCGATCCCTTCGTAATAACAAGCGGCGATTCTATATTGTTATGGTAAAGCTTCCCTGTCCCGAGCCCCTGCGGAATGGAGGGAGAAAAGGAAGCGGTAAACTGTGCAATGGCATTGAGACCTATGTTGGATTCAAGGGCCGAAGTGATCCACCATCCGATATTCAAGCCTCCGGCAATTTCAATCCACTCCCGGCAGGCTTTGAAACCTCCCAGCAGCGATGGCTTCAGAATGATGAAAGGCGGCCGGATCGTCTCCAGTAATTTCTTTTTTTCCACGTACGAAGATATACCGATCAGCTCTTCATCCAGAGCTATTTTCAGAGGCGATCTCTGGCAGAGTTCTCTCATAGAATCCATCTGCCCCTGTCTGATCGGCTGCTCGATGGAATGGATGCCGAATCCAGCCAGGATTTCCAGCTTGTCCAGCGCCTCATCTGCGCTGAAAGCTCCGTTTGCATCCAGCCGGAGGCTGAGTTGTTCGGGCGAATATTTTTTCCTCAGCTCGCGTAAAATGGTACACTCCGTTTCAAAATCAATGGCTCCGATCTTCATCTTGATGCAGGCATACCCTTCCCCGATCTTCTCAGCGATCTGCTGCTGCATAAATTCTTTCTCTCCCATCCAGACCAGGCCGTTGATGGGAATCGAGCCAATTCCTTTGCTGAAGTCAGAATCAAAAAGCAGCATCTTCCCTCCGTTCTTCAGGTCCAGCAATGCTGTTTCGAGTCCGAAAAGAATTGATGGGAATTCCTGCAGCTTAAAAAAGGCAGAGAGATCCTGATCCATATCTTTAAGATCCATGCCTTCCATTCTCTGGCATACTTCCCGGAGCTTTACTTCAAAATCCTCCCGGTCGTCGATGCTCAAACCTTTCAGAGGCCCGCATTCTCCACGGCCTGTAAGTCCGGAGGCAGACACATGCAGGTACCAGGTATCCTTCTGGCGCAGCACTCCGCGGGAAGTACCGGCATCGAAACGGAAATTCAGCACATGTTTTTGAAAGTCTGCCTTTAATTTCATGATGCAAAGATACGATTCACTGGTTAATCAATACCGATAAATACTTCATTTTACTGACCATCAACCGGCTGAAGCGATGTTGACAATTATCCGGATAAAATGCCTAAATTAAAGCCATAATCCCTTCGGATCGATTCTGGGCGGAAGTTATATTAACGATTATTGCAGATGTCAAATTTTGAAAAAGACCGGGTCATCGCGACCAAAAGCAACCGGGGATGGAAAAAGTGGGGACCTTATCTTTCAGAGCGTCAATGGGGAACAGTGCGTGAAGATTACAGTCCGTTCGGCTCGGCCTGGGAATATTTCTCTTTCGAACAGTCGCGCAGCAGAGCCTACCGCTGGGGAGAAGACGGAATAGCCGGAATCTGCGATTACAAACAACTGCTATGCTTCGGACTCACCTTATGGAATGAAAAAGATCCGATTCTGAAAGAGCGTCTTTTCGGAGTAACCGGCAACCAGGGAAACCATGGAGAGGATGTGAAGGAACTGTACTATTACCTCGACAGTACCCCTACTCATTCCTACATGAACTTCCTCTACAAATATCCTCAGGGAGAATATCCGTATTCAAACCTGATCCTGGAGAACAGCATACGCGGGAAAGACGAGCCGGAGTATGAGATCATGGATACCGGCCTTTTTGACGAAGACAAATACTTCGATGTGTTTGTGGAATACGCCAAGGCCGACATGGAGGACCTCTGCATACGTATAACAATTCATAACCGCGGACCGGAGAAAGCCAGGGTTCATGCCCTTCCTACTGTATGGTTCAGGAATTTCTGGTCATTCGTCGTGGATAAATACATACCCACCATCAGTGCAGGCGTGAATAAATCCATCCATATCGAGCATAAGGATATGGGATTCTACCATCTGCACTACGAAGGAAAGCCTGATCTGCTTTTTTGCAATAATGAAACCAACCATGAGACCGTGTACGGACATCCGCCGAGCCCGGGCTACTGGAAAGACGGCATCAACGATTATGTCGTGAACGGAAAGAAGAAAGCCGTCAATCCCGATTTGACCGGAACCAAGGCTTCGATGCGCTACGTGCTCGACATTGAACCGGGAAAATCAAAAGAGATCAGACTCAGACTTTCCGATCAGCCTAAGCCAGACGCCTTCGATGATTTTGATTTCGTATTTAAAACAAGGATACGGGAAGCCAACGTTTTTTACAATGAGATATCCGACGGCCTTCTTGACCCGGAACTAAAAGCTATCCAACGTCAGGCATTTGCCGGCATGCTGCTGAGCAAGCAGTTTTATTATTTCGACGTTACCCTCTGGCTGAAGGGCGACCCTGGAAGTAACCCTCCTCAGGAACGTCTGCACGGAA
>JBJMLY010000351.1:0-5482 GCA_045805025.1 Cytophagaceae bacterium
GAACTTCCATTCCTCACGCCCGATGACGGAGGGAATCGCGTCCAGCTTCCAGGCCCTATACTGCCCGGCGGGATCTCCGTAGACATTGTAGGTAACGCCATTTTCCCGGAGCAGCCGCTGGATCTCTGAATGCCGGTGACATAGTTCTTCTTTACTGAGACCTTTCAGAAAATTATACAGAGGAAGCCAGTCGGGCCTTACCTGCTCCTCACTTTCCCAAAGTTCATCATAGGTCTGTGCTAGCCTCTCATAACTGCCAAAGACGGCCTCCGGTCCGGTGAGCAAAGACGTATCCATCAGATTCTGAATTTAATTATTGAATTCCATATGATCTTATCGATACCCGTCATCGTGAATTCATTATTAAGTTGCTAAAAATCATGTTAAATGCTGAATATTCCTGAATTTTATTTCTGCCACAGCAGCCTCATGTCAAGTGTATACGGATATTCCTTGTTCTTTGGTTCTTCTTCCGGCTGCAGGGGCAGCGAAGGCACCTTGCCGGGATAGAATTTCGCAATAGATGTACGGCTATCACCCGCAGGAATGCTTCCCGGAGTATGACCATAATTCCAGAACCTGTTTACCCTTCTCGATTCCGCTTCATAGGCATTGACAGGAAAAACTTCATAGCTGCGTCCGCCCGGGTGCGATACATGGTATACGCAGCCGCCTATGGATCTGCCGCTCCACGTATCGATCAGATCAAAGACCAATGGCGAGTCCACACCAATGGTCGGATGCAGTGCCGAAGGAGGCTGCCATGCCCTGTAACGTATTCCAGCCACATATTCGCCATGAGCGCCGGTGGAATTCACCTGCACTTTCGCGCCATTGCAGGTAAGCACATAGCGGCTGTCGGTAAGGCCTTTGAGCCGAACCTGAAGTCTTTCCACGGAGGAGTCTACATACCTCGATGTGCCCGAGCCGGTAGCTTCCTCGCCCAGCACGTGCCACGGTTCGATTCCTTTACGCAGCTCAATCGAGATATCTCCCAGCATGACGGTACCCATGACCGGGAAACGGAATTCGAAGAAAGGATCGAGCCAGCTTTTTTCGAAAGGAAAACCTGCTTCCTTCAGATCGCGGAGAACATCGGTCATATCGCTTTCTACATAGTGCGAGAGCATAAATCGGTCGTGAAGCCCAGTGCCCCAGCGAACCAGTTTGTGTTCGTAAGGTTTTTTCCAGAACATGGCGAACAGGGAACGTATCAGCAGCATCTGCACCATGCTCATGCGGAAATGAGGAGGCATATCAAAGGCACGCATCTCCAGAATACCCAGTCTTCCCGTCGATGAATCGGGAGAATATAATTTGTCTATGCAAAGCTCTGCCCTGTGCGTATTGCCGGTAATATCGGTCAGCAGGTGCCGGAACAAACGGTCGGTGATCCAGTAAGGCATATGGCTCCCTTGCGGAATCTGATCGAAAGCGATCTCCATTTCATACAGCTTTTCGTCCCTGCCTTCATCAATGCGGGGTGCCTGGCTGGTTGGCCCAACGAACTCTCCTGCAAAAAGATAGGACAAGCCGGGATGATGCTGCCAGTAAGTGATGATGCTCCGAAGTACATCGGGACGCCGCAGCAGCGGGCTGTTCTCCGGAATGGCGCCGCCCAGTGTGATATGATTTCCTCCTCCGCTTCCGCTATGGCGCCCGTCGAGCATAAACTTTTCGGTACCCAGCCTGGCCAGAAATGCTTCCTGGTACAGGATGTTGTAATTACGAACCAGCTCTTCCCAGTTCGAAGCAGGATGGATGTTCACTTCAATAACGCCGGGATCCGGACTTACCGAAAGCTGCAGCATCCTGTTGTCTCTCGGCGGAGTATATCCTTCGATCTTCACCGGCATACCGAGGTCTTTCGCGGTAGCTTCAATGGCGGAGATGAGGTCAAGATAATGTTCAATATAATCCAGCGGAGGAAGGAACACATAGATGGTACCGTTCCTCGGCTCGATGCAAAGAGAAGTTCTGAAATAATCGTAGTAATCCTGAGGAACAGGAGTCAACACTTCTTCTCCCTTCAGCTTTTCTTCTTCGTTAAGCTCTTTCCTTTTATATCGCTGAAGCACCACGTTGCTGAAATTTTCCAGCCTGGGCACGGGCGCGAACAGGTCGCGCGGATAACGGGCATCCGGATCGTTTTTAGAGGGATCCAGGTACTCCAGTGATTTCAGCGGAAGCCTATAGCCCATCGGCGAAGTTCCAGGAATGAGAAACATATGTCCGCGGCGGAAACTCCAGATCCGGCTTTTCCATTTCTGATAGGTATAATCCCATTTAATAGGAAGCGCGACTCCTACCGGACTGTTCAGTCCCATTTTAAGCAGCTGGGCCAGGCGTTTTCTTTCGACGGAATCTTTAAGGTCCGGCCTGATCGGGTCTTCCGTGATCGGCAGTCTTCCTTCTTCCCATAAATAATAGAATACATCTTCGTATCCGGTGATCAGGTATTTCTTATCTATTCCCAGGTATTGCACCAGGCGCTCTCCGAAGATCTTCGCATCCTTGGCTCCATAGCCGTAATCTTTTCCGTCTTCCGCGACCAGGTGCTTGTCATGCCATACCGGTTCCCCGTCTTTTCTCCAGAAAAGCCCCAGCTGCCAGCGCGGCAAAGGCTCCCCAGGATACCATTTCCCTTGTCCGTAGTGTACAAGTCCTCCGTTTGAAAAACGATCCCTTAGCCGAAGCACGAGGTCTCCCGCTCTTTCTCTTTTGTGTTCACCATCGGCTTCCGTATTCCATTGGGCAGATTCCATATCGTCGATGGAGACGAACGTAGGCTCCCCTCCCATGGTAAGCCTTGCGTCATTTTTGCTCAGCTCATCGTCCACTTTTTTTCCCAGAGCCTGTATGGTTTCCCATTGATCTTCTGAATATGGTTTTGTCACACGAGGATCTTCGTGAATCCGGGTCACCTCGTTGCTGAAGGAAAATTGAGTCTCGCATTTTTCCGTCATGCCCGAAATCGGTGCGGCGGACGAAGGCATGGGTGTACAGGCAAGCGGGATATGCCCTTCTCCTGCAAAAAGCCCTGAAGTCGGATCCATACCGACCCAGCCTGCGCCGGGCAGGTATACTTCTGCCCAGGCGTGCAGATCCGTAAAATCTTTTTCCGGCCCGGACGGACCTTCCAGCGGTTTCTCATCCGGTGTCAACTGTACAAGATATCCTGAGACAAAGCGGGCGGCCAGTCCGAAGTGACGTAAGGCCTGCACCAGCAGCCATCCCGAATCGCGGCAGGAGCCTGATGCCTTGCTGAGGGTTTCCTCACAGCTCTGCACGCCCGGCTCCATGCGTATGTTGTAGCGGATGTCGGCATATACTTTCTGGTTTACGCCGACCAGGAAATCGTTGATAGTCTGTTTGCTTTTATCAAATCCTGAAAGCCAGTGGTGGAACTGCCTTCCTCCTTCTTCTTTTTCCAGGTAAGGACTTAATTCTTTGCTTAGAGAGGGTTCGTATTCGAATGGAAAATTTTCGGCATAGGACTCGACAAAAAAATCAAAGGGGTTGATCACCACCATGTCGGCGATTACTTCCACTTCGACCGAAAGCTCCTTGGTTTTAGCAGGAAATACGAGTCTAGCCAGGTAGTTTCCGAAAGGGTCCTGCTGCCAGTTGATGAAATGGTTTTCAGGCGTGATCTTCAGGGTATAGGCTGTAATGGGTATGCGGCAATGAGGAGCCGGCCTTAAGCGTATAACATGAGGCGACAAGGCTATTGGTCGATCATATTTATAGCTGGTTTTGTGATTTAACCTTACTTTTATGGACATATGAGTTAAAAATCAATGTGGATAATTAAAAAATAAGAACATTTTATATAAAATAGCCTCATTTTTTAAGCTCTTACTAAAAATAGCCCGGATTTTGCTCTTAACAAAAGAATCGGCTGAAAAAGACAGAAATAAAGATTCCAGGTTTGATCAAGCCAATATGAAATATGATTATCGGAGGAAATTGACGGATTTGAATGCATGAAGGAAGAACCCGGGAAAAGGATGTTTGTTTGGCCGACTAACTCTAAATGACTCGGCTCTGGCAAGGGAGATCCTGCGATTAACCTATGGCATTATGGTTTAAGAGGTTTTGCTTCTGCGAAGCAAGGAAAGTCAGAGACTTTCCATTTCATCAAAAAGTCTGAAGTGATCTTCCGGAACACTTCAGACAACGAATCGACTACACTCAGCACAAAAAAGCCCGGAGATATTTCTCCGGGCCTTATATCGTTGGTTAAGAATAAAATCAGAAGTACAGACTAACTTTTTTGACGAACTCAGTGGTGGAATTCAGGTGCGCTCTTTCGATCTTCACATTTTCAGCATTCTGAACATTGGCTGATTCACTGGTTATAGCAGGATGCATTTTAGCCAACAGCAGAATCGCAAGCATCAGGGAAGCCTTCAGGCTAAACAGCATATCGTCCTTTCTTTTGAGAAAGAGAGGAACGATATGTCGTCTTTTAATCTTAGCAGCCCAACTTTTCATGTATTGTTCTAAGCGCTTAATAATACAAATTCTTTTTCATCCGTTATGGTACGAAACCTTCTCTCCTCTCCTTCCATAAACTTGCGTAAGGCCGCAAAATATTCTTCGAAATCATTACGGTAGTCCTGATAATTTTCTGTCAGTTCAAACAGGGCCTGATCCAGGTTCTTGGAGAAGCGTTCATTCTTAGAAATGGAATTAATGTACTGATGGGTACCTTCTATGCTTTTAATTCCTTCAATCCATTTATTTCGTACCATCTCGGGCGCGAATTTCCTGATCTTGTAAGGAAAGGAATTCCGGTGAGTAGTAATGGTCTCGTAAATTTTTCCGGAAAATTCTTCCATACTTACTGTGGAATATTTATCCCAGTTTTTAGCCAGCAGGTGATCATAAAAAATATTGACCAGAAAGGAAGAGAAGGCCAGGTACTTTGAATTGATCCTTTGCCTGCTGTTATTAAAGGCAGGATTGTCTTCCGAAAAATTGCTGATCTGCATGTCAAGAGCGATCCCTTTCAGAATATCAAGGTTGTATTTTGAAAGATGATTCTCTTTGGCTGTGTTGCCGATAATCAAACCTCTGGTGTTATCGACCGAGTCAGTGGAAAAAAATAAATGTGTCAGAAAGTTCATACTTGAGAGAGTTTTAGATCTTGAACTGATATATTATTTTACTTCTTTTGGTTAATTGCTATTTATTTTACCTGCAGCAGACTGATGGCAAAACCGCCGCCTTCCGCCAGCTTAAAGGTTTTTGTGCTGCTCTTGTCTAAATCCGTCTTTACGATTTCAATGGAAGTCGGATTGGTCTTGTACTGTGCGTCCTTGCCATCCTGGTAGATGACGGCATTAAACTTTTTACCTTCGGGCAGGAAGTCAAAGTTGACAGTGATTTCTCTTTTGCTCTCATCGGTAATACCACCCACGAACCAGTTTCCTGTTCCTCTTTCTTCCCGGGCGATGGTTACAAAATCTCCGACTTC
>JBJMLY010000352.1:0-11176 GCA_045805025.1 Cytophagaceae bacterium
AATCGAAAGTTTATTTTCTTTGGCTCTTGTCGCCAGCCTTACGATTTCTTTTTCGATCTGGTCAAAGCTCATGCCTTCTGCATTACGGATGACAGGGACTACCAGTCCTTTCGGCGCCGAAACAGCGATGGAGATATCGCAGAAATTATTGTATACGATCTCATCTCCGTCGATCATACCGTTCACGGCAGGATATTCCTGCAGCGCAGTGCAGCAGGCTCTGGTGAAGAAAGACATAAAGCCTAGTCCTACCTGGAATTTTTCCTTGAACTGATCCTTGTATTTGGCGCGCAGGTCCATGATCGGCTTCATATCCACTTCGTTGAACGTAGTGAGCATGGCCGTTTCATTTTTTACAGCCACCAGTCTTCTGGAAACTGTTTTTCTCAGGCTGGTCATCTTCTGCCTGTTCTGATCTCTTGAACCATTCATCATTACTTTATTTTCGCTGCCTGACTTGGCGGTTGAAACTGCTTCTTTTTTCTGTGCGTTGACGGCATCTTCCTTGGTAATGCGACCATCTTTTCCTGTTCCTTTTATTTCCTGTGCTGTAATTCCTTTTTCAGCCAGAATTTTATTGGCAGCAGGAGATTCGTGGCCGGAAGCATAATTTTTATCGCCCGATTGTTCGGTAGTAACAGGTGTTTTCTTTTCTTCGGTTTTTACCGGAAGATCTCCGCTCACCGCAATTTTGCAGATAGGCGCTCCAATGGCCAGGGTCTGCCCTTCTTTGGCCAGGATCTGTAATGTTCCGGAAGCTTCGGCCGTCAGCTCGAAGGTCGCCTTCTCCGATTCGATCTCGCAGAGAACATCTTCGGCTTTCACAGTATCGCCGTCTTTTTTCATCCATTTGGCAATGGTTACTTCAGCAATGGATTCACCTACCGCAGGAACCTTCATTTCGATCACTTCGGATTTACCGGAAGATTTCTTTGCCGGCTCGGCCTCTTTCTTAGGCTCTTCTTTTTTAGCGGGAGTCTTCGAAGCTCCGTTCGCTTCGATCTCGCAGACCAGTCCGCCGATCTGAAGCGTATCTCCTTCTTTCGCTTTAATATGAAGCACCCCTGCCGAAGTCGCGTTCAGCTCAAAAGTCGCTTTGTCGGATTCAAGCTCGCAAAGGACTTCGTCGATATTCACGAAATCGCCTTCCTTCTTATTCCATTTTGCTATCGTTACTTCTGTGATCGATTCGCCCACAGCAGGTACTTTCATTTCTATTGCCATTTTAAAAAGTTTTACGTTGTATGTTCTAAGTTTTACGTTTTGTTATATTTTCTGTTTAATCTGTTCTAAGCCGCTATAGATTTTTTAAACGTAAAACCTATAACGTATCACTTAAAACTTTACCACAGTTCCTGGCTCACTTTTTCAGCAAAGCTGTTGTGTACGATAAATTTCTGAGACTCTACGTGGGCTTTGTTATAGCCTACTGCCGGAGACGCTGCTTCTTCTCTGGCGATGACATCCAGGTCCACTTTCTTGTATAATCTCTTCAGCAGGTAACCCCATGCACCCATATTTACCGGCTCTTCCTGTACCCAATAGATCTTGGCGTCTTTGTACTTTTCGAAAATTTTTCCAAGCTGCTTTTCAGGCAGCGGATACATCTGCTCCAATCTTACAATAGCGACATCCTTTCTCTTATTGGTCTGCTGCTCTTCGAGCAGATCAAAATAGATTTTACCGGTACATATAAGAAGTCTCTTGACGTCTTTTGCTTTTACATAGGCATCGTCGATCACTTCCTGGAAGCCTCCCTTCATAAAATTCTCCAGGGGAGAAATCACCTTGGGATGTCTCAGCAATGATTTGGGCGACATCACCACCAGCGGCTTTCTAAACGGCCAGGTGAGCTGTCTTCTGAGCAAATGGAAATAATTGGCAGGTTCGGTAACATTGGTTACTACCATGTTATAATCGGCGCAAAGCTCGAGGAATCTTTCCAATCTGGCGCTGGAGTGTTCCGGACCCTGACCTTCGTATCCGTGAGGAAGCAGCATGACGAGTCCGTTCATCTTCTGCCATTTTGTTTCGCAGCTGGCGATGAACTGGTCGATCATCACCTGGGTACCGTTCGCGAAATCCCCGAACTGGGCTTCCCAGATAACCAGTGCATTCGGGTTCGCCATCGCATACCCGAATTCAAAACCCAGCACTCCGTATTCGGAAAGCAGGGAATTGTAGATACGAAAGCTCTTCTGGTTTTCACCGATATTGTTCAGTGTATAATAAGGTGCGTTGGTATCGGCATCTTTTAATACCGCATGTCTGTGAGAGAAAGTACCTCTCTGCACATCCTGACCCGTAATGCGGACAATCTTTCTGTCAAGCAGAAGGCTGCCATAAGCAAGAAGCTCGGCCGAGGCCCAGTTCAGCTCTTTGCTTTCGAAGAACTGCTTTTTACGTTCTTTCAGCAGGTTATCGATCTGCTTCAAGGGTTTGAAACCTTCGGGGATCGTCGTGAGCGCATTGGCGACTTTATCAACCACGGCCTGATTAATAAATGTATCGGGTGATTTATCGAAATCTTCGGGCTTGGATCTTCTCAGCTCCAGCCATTCTTTTTCCATTTTCTGATATACATAAGGAAGAGGCTTCTGCTTTACCTGGTTCAGGCGGTCCTGAAGAAGATCCCTGAATTGTTTATCCATGGTCTTGGCCAGTTCCGCATCCACATCTCCACGCTCGATCAGCTTTTTATTGTAAAGCTCTCTTGGATTTGGGTGACGTGAAATAATGTTGTACAGAGAAGGCTGCGTGAATTTAGGCTCATCGCTTTCGTTGTGACCATGCCTTCTGTAGCAAACCATATCGATGAAAATGTCACGCTGGAATTTCTGTCTGAACTCAATGGCAAGCTTCATGCAGAATACCACCGCTTCAGGATCATCGCCATTCACGTGAAGCACAGGCGCGTCGATGACCTTCGCTACATCGGTGCAATAGATACTGGATCTTGCATCGTCGAAGTCCGTGGTAAACCCTACCTGGTTGTTGATGACAAAATGGATCGTTCCACCTGTGCTGAAGCCAAGAAGCTTGGACATCTGGATCACTTCGTAAACGATTCCCTGTCCGGCTACGGCAGCATCGCCGTGGATCAGGATAGGGAGAATTTTTGTGTAGTCGTATTTGTAAAGCCGGTCGGCCTGCGCCCTTACGAATCCTTCCACTACAGGATTTACTGCTTCCAGGTGCGATGGATTCGGCGTAAGCTTCAGATTCACTTTTTTACCGCCAGAAGTTTCCACGACGCTTGAATAACCCATATGGTATTTCACATCGCCGTCGCCCATGGTAAGGTCGGGAACGGCGGTGCCTTCGAATTCATTAAAGATCTGTTCGTAGGTCTTGCGCATCACGTTGGCAAGCACGTTCAGACGTCCGCGGTGCGCCATACCGATCACCACTTCTTCCACGCCAAGTTCAGCACCTTTATTGATCAGCGCATCCATGGCCGGGATAGTGGTTTCGCCGCCTTCCAGGGAAAATCTTTTTTGTCCGATGTATTTGGTATGAAGAAAGTTTTCAAATACCACCGCTTCATTCAGCTTAAAAAGGATTCTCTTCTTCTCATCCAGGGAAGGATTAAAATTGAGTGATTCCTTTTCTACTTTATTTTTAAACCAGTCGAGCATTTCGGGCTCGCGGATATACATATATTCAAAGCCAATAGTGCCTTCGTAGATAAATTTAAGCGCTTCGATGATCTTGCGCAGGCTGGCTGCGCCAATGCCGATTTCGTTTCCCGCCTGGAATACAGTGTCAAGGTCGCTTTCGCTCAGACCGAAATCTTTCAGATCGAGGATGGCTTTTCTGTCTTTTCTTTCCCTGACCGGGTTGGTTTTCGATTTAAGGTGAGCTCTGCTTCTGTATGCGTGGATCAAATAGCGGACCTGAACTTCCTTTTCTGACAAGGTGCCGGCTGAGGGTGTTGAAGAAGATGCACCATTGCTTTTGCCATTCGTCTCCCCGTATTTCTGAAGAGAGAATTCAAAGCCCTGGAAAAACTGCTGCCAGCTGCTGTCGACCGACTGAGGGTCTTTTTTGAAAGATTCATAAAGCTCATCGATGTATGATACATGAGCATTTGCTACATAGGAATATTTGTCCATTGAACGTTGATTTTTTGTTCTGTGACAAATCTAGGATAATTGGCTGATAGTGGATAACCCAATATTCGCTTAAGCAAATATATAGTTTTGGATTAAAATGAACAATTTTCAGACAAGGGAGTAGCGACTGCCTAAGGATTAATCGACATAATCATTAAGATACTCATAATCAGGCATTAAATATCCATCCCGGCATATGGTTCCGCGTTCTATGATGCCCTGGGGGTCTGGCCCGGCCAGGTAGGGTAGCACATTCCTCATAAGCTGCTCACCAAAATCGCGGGAAGCATCTCTTGGAATTTCTCCTGGCAGATTATCAATAGCCATGACGGTAATATTCTGCTCTCCCGAAAAGGGTGCTTCTAGTCCGCCGGTATAAGGATTGTAGTCGTAGCAAGGATCGTAAATAGTAGAAGGCTTGATCGTCGAAGGCACAGAGCCGCCTATATCGCAGGTGATGTCGGCGATGACACGGATATGAAAGTCATGCAGCATTTCTTCCCGGGTAAAAAGCATAGGCGCTCCCGGATCCCAATAGGCACCGGCGATCAGTATATCGGTGACAGGCAAAAATTTTCTGAAGGTGGACTCGTATAACTCCGGGTGCGCGTGAAACTCATCGTTGTCGTATGAGCTTCCGTCTTTACGCTGATGGTAATCCCTGGAATTCAGCTGGGTGTAAACGGGTACCTCGTATTTTTTATCGATAAGATCTTCCGGCGAGACTTTTCTTATCCCGGCTGCTTCCAGCACCTCTGTCGCCCCTGTTCCCACACGGCCTCCGCCGGTAAGCACGATTTTGACAGGAGGAAGCTTCGCTTTTTTCAGCTCCGCTTTCATCTCTGAATAATCAAAGCACTGATAGGCCCTTTTAAGATCGAACAGATGAAACTTCTTGCCGTAATTCAGTATTCCATTATAGGCACCTACAATGCCCGCAAATTTTCCAAAAGCAATGACTCTTTTGCCTGAAGTCTCGGTCAGACATTCGTAATCGATCAGGCGGATCTTTTTTTCAAGAGCCGTTTGCAGCAGGTGTTTGTTGTGTGGCTGCTTCTTGATCGTGTGCGAAAAGAAAAGATAGGTTTTCTCCGGCACAAGCAGGTGAGCCGGCACTTCCTTGATGCCCAGCAGTATGTCACAATCCGAAAGGTCTTCGCCCAGCCGGATGTTCTGCGCAGCATATTCACTGTTGGCAATGCAGCGGATATCGCTGGGCTGCACGGTAATGGATATTTCGGGAAACTGCTTCAGGATTTCAGCGCATTGATCGGGCAGCAGAGGCACCCTTTTATCCGGGGGTACCTTACCTTCTCTTACAATGCCGATCTTAAGCTTATTCATCCGATTTGAATCCCTTGATTGATCTCCCCCCTCTAGTTTAATTGCCAGGCGGAGGACTTTGTTTAAAAAATAAATAACTAAATTTACACGGTTTCAAATTTGCCGCATTTATTTATGTATAACAATAAAAAAGTTGTAATTGTACTTCCTGCCTATAACGCTGCTAACACGCTTAAGCAAACATACGATGAAATTCCGTTTGATATTGTCGACGAAGTGGTACTGGTCGACGATGCCAGCAAGGACAATACTGCTGCTGTGGGACGGGAGATAGGGATCAAACACATCATCGTTCATGAAAAGAACAAGGGATACGGCGGTAATCAGAAAACCTGTTACAACAAAGCGCTGGAGCTTGGTGCCGATATCGTGATTATGGTGCATCCCGACTACCAGTATACTCCAAAGCTTATTCATGCCATGACCAGCATTATCGGAAATGATCTTTATCCGGTGGTACTTGGCTCCAGGATTCTGGGCAAAGGCGCTCTGAAAGGGGGTATGCCTACCTATAAATATATTTTCAACCGCTTCCTGACGCTCTCCCAGAATATTCTGCTCAACCAGAAACTATCCGAATACCATACCGGCTACCGCGCATTCTCCAAAGAAGTGCTGACGAAGATCAACTACATGGCTAACTCGGATAACTTTGTATTCGATAACCAGATGCTGTCGCAGATCTTCATGGCAGGCTTCGACATCGCCGAAGTAACCTGCCCGACCAAATATTTCGAAGAAGCATCTTCCATCAATTTTAGAAACAGTGTAGAGTATGGTATGGGCGTACTCAAGGTCTCCCTTACCCACAGGCTGCATAAGATGGGATTGCTGAAGTCGAAAATTTATTAGGCCAAGCGGAGGTTCGCAGGATTAAAGGATTATCAGATATTGGCATCCAGGCGACAGTCCTTAATTCGGGATGAACAAAATTTTCCAACTGAATATCTGATCGTCTTTAATTTGCCGCAGGACCTTGTAACTTCTCCCATTTCCTTACCTTTCGTCTTGCTTCATCGAAAATACGGATGTAATTGAATTTCCGGATTTTTTCACTTGTCTCGGAACTCAGCAATTTCCAAAGCGGGTCGTATTGATAATATACTTTCAGGTACGTCTCCTGATCAGTAGGCGCAACCACATCGGTGCCGAATAAAAACCGGTCGGGATAACGATTCAGCAAACCGGCAGAGAGCGTTAAGGCTGTGTCAGAAGCGAGCATGTACTTTGCCACTTCATCCCAGGATATATCAAAATGAACATGATTGAGAGAGGGATCTTTTACTATTTCCTCCACCAAAGCCACCTGATCTTTCACCGGATGAACGACTCTTCCTAGGCCAATGTGCGCCCAGATGATCGTTGTCTTCGGGTGTCTTTTAAAAAGAGCTTTCAGATCAGAAAGATAATTAGCAGTCCCGGCTTTGGGGAAAGGCTTATCAATATCATTGTGCATAAGAACTACGAGACCGATTTTTCCTGCAAGGCTAAGAATGCTGTCAAGCGCCGGATCGCTGATACTTGCCACTCCGCCGGCAATTTTCGGAGAAACGAATTCTTTATGAATGGTAAATTCACGTATACCTGAAAATACCCCCGGGAAAGTCCGCAAGACTCTTCGGATATGGTCGGCCGCGTACAAGTCTGTAGGATTAAATCCGGTAATCATGGGATCGAGCCGTTGCTGCTGTTCTGCGGAAAGAGACTTATACGCCATCGCGATATGAGCGTCAGTAAAAGAATAGTAATAAAGAGGTGCGTCGCTATCGAGATAATACTTAGGCGCATTTTTGCCGTCTACCCGATAAGACCATTGCTGCTGCAGCGGAATTCCGAAAATGGCGGTTCGTCCGACCTTTGTACCCATGATGCTTAGAAACTGATGAATATCTGTTCCTTTCTGAATATAATTGGTGAGGTGAAAATGCGAGTCATTCAATTCGTAACCCTCGTTCCCGGAGAAAGAACGCAAGGGCTCGGCAGATGCTTTCCTGGACTTTGAAAAAAAATATATGATCAGGATAACACAGATAGCTGACAATGCAATCAGGATTTTTCTATTGCCTCCTTTATTTACCTTTGACAAAATTTTCTTCATAAATCTGCTCTGTTTAAAAAAGTACGGATGTGGCTAAAGAAAGAGTAATACCTTTTTGCCCGGCTACATAATATCCGAATGTGCTTCCTGTAGGCGATCTGTAAACATCAATCACATGTAAATTCACACGAAAATTGCGTGTGTCTGCAGGGTAGTAATTTGCTCCTGCCTGAATTTCGTGGCTGTTCATGAACTGGCCGAATACCCATGAAGTCGCTCCGTACAGTTCTAATTTTTTAGAAACCGGAAAAAAGGAAGACTGCACATAAAACCCATGGTCGAAGATGGAACTGATGGGCAAAGGCCCGTCGGCGGAAAATTTGCTTAGATTTCTAAAGTAATATTCCGTCTGAATGAATAACCCTTTATATTTTATGGCAGCATCTATTGCCCATAAATCAAAATTTGCTTCGCTCACTGTTACTCCCGGAGCGAGGGATCCTGTTTGAAAAAAAAGCAAACCATCTGAAATCCTTATCTGGGTATTGTCAGGAGATCGTTCGCTTTGATCGTTGAAACGATTATCCCGGCTATGAGTCCAGGAAGTACCGAATCTTGTAGCAAGCTTATCATGCGTTTCGAAATCTCCGTATGCTCCGCGGGGCCCGAACTCACCTGTGGTAGGCATCCACCAGACACTGGCGCTGGGAGTAAGATGTCTGGTCAGCTGAACCGCGTTAATACCCAGCTGACTAATGTTGTTGCCTAGCATGGCCTTATAAGCCAGCTTGGGAAACAATTCGCCGGTCGCCCATATACCGCTGGTAAATCCAGGGCGAAAAAATTCATCGGCCATGACACGGTCAGGAGCCAGCCAGTAAGGATGCGATCCGTTCATAGAGCGTGTACCAGAATTTCCTGTAATTCCGGCGAAGAGATTAAAGGACTTACAGAAATTATAGCTCAGGTTTCCTACAATGGCTACTTGCTGAGTAGAGTTGACGGTCCAGACCGTAACGTTATAATTTAATTTTGGCTTATATACAAAACCGAGAAAGCTTAATAGAATACGATGAAGCTGAATATCATTACGCGGATCAATGGTTTGTATCCTTCCCAGATGGTCGGTAAAAGTCTGATGAGCGGGCAGCTGATTGATATATCGTGTCAGTACATAGGCGCTGACACTGACCGAACCCATTTTTGTTTTCGCAAGGAGAAATCCTTTGCCCGGATCAATGGAACCCCATGATTCTTCCACCTTGCCGGTTTCAGGTGTATCCTTATTTAAAGAATCAATAAGATCATGGCTTTGGGAATAAACCATGACCTTCATTGATAAAATGAAAGTCATGGTAATAGAACTTATAATCAACCCATAATATTTCCCTAACATTATGTGATTATTTTCTGGCAGTAAATAAATTCAAGCCCAGTTTCTCCGCAATGTATTCGATTGTTTTTTGCGCTTTCACACTATTACCCGCTTTATCAAGCGGCGGAGAGAATACCGCGATACCCATTACTCCGGGTACTACGGTAATGATTCCTCCTCCAACACCGCTCTTGGCCGGCAGGCCCACAGTGTACATCCATGCACCGGTATTTTCGTAAAGGCCCGCAGTAGTCATGACAGACAATATTTCCGGAACATATTTGCCATCGACGATATTGTCTTTCGTCACCGGATTCATCCCGTTATTGGCTAAGGTTGCTGCCATCACTGCCAGATCTTTTGCCGTGGTCCCAAAAGAACATTGCCTGGTGTAAACATCTAATGTCACTTTAGGATTGTCGTACAGTCTATTGTAAGATTGAAGCAGCACAGCGATCGCTTCATTATGCTGATTGGTCGCTGCTTCTGATTTATACATATCCTCGATTACTTTTATATCTCTTCCCGCGAACCGGTCAAAATATTTATCCAGTTTGTTCCACTTCTCCTGCTGATTGTTTTTGGGTTTTAGTATACTGACCGTCGCCATTGCTCCCGCGTTTACGAAAGGATTTTGAGGCAGCTTACCCTCTAGCTCAATAGCGGTCACAGAATTAAAAGGAAGTCCGGTGGCATTTACACCAATGCTGTCCTTAATCACCGTTGATCCGAGTTCCTCCAAAGCCATGGCAAGTGTAAATACTTTAGAGATCGATTGAATTCCGAATTCAAACTTAGTGTCTCCCATCTCATAGATCTTTCCATCGACCGTTACAATGGAAATGCCATAGAGATTGGGATCTACTTTTGCCAGGTAAGGAATATAATCCGCATTCTTTCCCTCCTTCACATCTTTGAATTTAGAATACGCTTCTTTCATCGCTTTATTAATTTCATCCGGCGAGGGCTGATTTTGTTTTTCGGTGAATGAATAAAAGAGTACCGATACAATAGCAGTAACAATTATTCCTAAACCGATTCCTCCTGTTAAAAATTTCCTGGGTGTTTTCATAATATGTTTCGTTAGTGAGTTTAATTAAAGACCATGTAAGAATTCAACTATCTGTTTCTGTAAATTTTCTGAGAGAAATTATACCTGAAAGAAAGTTGAATCTTTGAAATTGAAGTATGGAATCCATCCTTGAAATTATTGCGATCTCCCCATTGATATTCAATACCAGCCATTGTGTTCTCGCTGGGATAGTACAGAAAATTGGCAATCGCGTACTGACCATTTTTGAAGGCACTACTGTCCTGCGCATTGGTGTTGTCAATGTCTACTCTGGAGTAGCCGATACTCGAGCTGA
Organism: Cytophagaceae bacterium; assembly: GCA_045805025.1. GTDB lineage: Bacteria > Bacteroidota > Bacteroidia > Cytophagales > Cytophagaceae > DATMOV01. Next base: position 10,240 of record JBJMLY010000352.1, read on the forward strand.
ACTTTTTATTCCACTTAAGATCCAGGAAAGCGACTATACCCAACACAGGCAAAGCGACACCTATAACGGGAGTGGTTGGATTGGAGAAATTATTTTTAATGGCGATATCCACCGGTGCATCGTTCATATAGTTTTCAATTCCCTTACCGTATACTGCCTGTCCTTTGAAAAGAGCTTTCTTTCCCAATTTAATATTGGTACTCAGGTTAAGTCCCCAACCCGTGGCATGACCGGATAAATTAATTGAGTCCGCATTCTGATCTTTCCATTCAATTCTTCTTAGTATACCGGCAAGCTCAAGGTATCCCCATTTTCCGCCCATGCGGTATTCACCTGAAAGGTCGGGCAAGGGGAACCGTGGCGATACATTCTGCAGCTCGATACGGTTCTTATAAACTCCCTGATCGGCGCTGGCACCGGGTCTTTCAAGTGCAAAAGTCAACTTGTTATACTCACCTTTAATCGGCATATAACGCAGCTGCACATTACGAAAGAATACCATTCCATTCGGCCCCCAATATTCTACCGTATTGGGAAACACATCAATATCCATGAATGGACTCCAGTACTGCCCTGCACCGAATTTTCCAAGTTCTCCATAGGCGTGCCTTAAACGGATGGTGGTTTGTCCGGCATCCACACCGGTTCCGAACATCTCAAACTCAAACTGTGTTTTCATTTGCCCGAGAGGTGTATTGAAATAATTCTTAACTCCGAAACGCGTTTGGCGAACCGAGAGGTAGGTATTGCCGTCCGTTCCGAATTCATTTTTAGAAGAAGGCAATTTGGTCGGACGCACCACATCAAACCAATTCGGGTCGATCTGATTAAAGTTGTATCCTGCATCCATCATCACATAGCCATAAATTTCCATGCTGTCTGTTTTTACAGCGGTGGTGTCGGCTCTGACATTGGCGTCCTGCGCATGTACCACATC
>JBJMLY010000353.1:0-3020 GCA_045805025.1 Cytophagaceae bacterium
AGGAATTTATCAAGTGTTTCCGTCCACACCTGAATAGACGTATCTAGTCCACCCTCCTTTTTTTTAGAAAATACCGGCAGAAGTATCCCGAAATCAGCGTATTCGGCGGAAGAGAGATTTTCTTTGGGAACATAATGCTCCGACAATATTTCCCTGGGCCCCCAGGGGCAATCGGAGCTCAGCACGGGTGCTCCGCATATCATGGCTTCTGCCAGGGCATTCGGAAAACCTTCAGAAGAGGAAGCCATCAGGAAGGCTTCGGCTTTGCCCACGAACTTGTGAGGATTTGATTGCTGCCCTAAGAATACGACCTCAGATTTCGAAGACAAGGCAAGATCGTCTCTTTCTGGCGTATAGACTTTCAGATCCAGCTTGCGGCAGAGATTGAGAAGGTCATTGTGCATCGGCCCGGAGCCTATAATTACAAAGCGGAATCCGGCTCTGGTTGTTAACCGGCTATAAACGGATATGAGCTTATCAATGCCCTTTTCAACAGCGAGCCTTCCGGAAAATAGAATATAGGGTTTGTCAGACAGAAAGTTAAGTTCAGCAGGAAGAGCTTCATGCGCTTGCTTTTCTATCGAAGCAATATCATAGCTATTGTAAATCAATGATTTTTTAATGGCCCCCAGTCCGAAATGATCGTTTAGCTCCTGTATAATACCGCTGTTGACCGCGGTAATATGGTCTGCTCTGCGGTAAAGAAAGGGGATAAGGATCTTCTTCCGGACCCATCCAATTTTTCCTTGAATGGTCTCATCGCTGAGCTTTGATCCGCGTATGCTCACAATTATTTTTTCCGAGCGTTTGCTCAGAATATTAATAAAGTCGGCACCTTCCAGGAAACTTATAGATATATTAATTTTCCGTTCCCGTTTGATTTTTTTCAGCTTGCTGACCCTTTTGAAAAAATTAATGACTTTTTTAATCCAGTTACCTCCCCCGCGTATTTCGAGACTGATGAGCTCGCCACTCATCGGGTATGCCACTCCGGTATCGGTATTAAATACGACCGGGAGTACACGATGTTTTTTTTCCAGAGCGGCGTGAAGCTTTGCAAATGACCTTTGCGCCCCGCCGAAGTCCAGATTAGGAATTATAAGAAGAATATTTTTTACTCTTTGTTCCATTTTTCCCACCACATCATAAAACTCAATATACGCCACATTTTTTCAATATTATACTCTTTCTTTCGGGCCTTGTAGAACTTGAATTTTTCGTACTCTCTCAGTACTTCACCGGTATTGAATATCCCGGTAGCGTTCAGCTTTTCTCTACTCAGATATTCCTGGAACAAGACGAAAAGATCATTGCTGAACCATTGAAAAATCGGAATGGAAAATCCTTTTTTCGGCCGCTCGAATAGTTCTTCCGGAATGTGTCTGGAAAGAATTTTTTTAAGTATATACTTATTTTTACCCTCCCTGAATTTATACTCAAATGGCAAGCCCAGTGAGTATTCAATAAGTCTGTGATCTAAAAATGGTTCCCGGCCTTCGATGCTGTGATACATCGTAGCCCTGTCTACCTTCACCAGTAAATCATCGGGCAGGTAGTGCAGAAGATCCCAATACATCATCTGCTCGGAGGCATTTCCCTGTCCATGATACTCGTAGCGGCTGCTTTTGAAAGTTCCCTTGCCTGTTAGCGTTTCCAGTTCTTTTTCTGCCTGATTCGAAATGTAATTTTCATAAAATCCGACAATATCTTTCGAGAGAATTAAATCCTGGTAGGTTAAAAGTTTATGTTCCAGATTTAATGGAAAGAAATTTCTAAAGATTCCAGAGGCATGGAGCTTGTTAATAAGATAATCCTGGATCTTATTTTTACGCGAGTGGGGAGCATAAAATCTTCCGATGTACTTCTGGATTTTCTGATAGTGAGTGTATCCGCAGAACAATTCATCGCCTCCATCGGCAGACAATACAACTTTTACACCATTGGCTTTGGCGATAGAAGATACCAAAGCGGTTGGTATGCCGGAAGAATCACTGAAGGGCTCGTCGTAAATATCATAGAAATTATACAGAAGATCTTTTGCACTTTTGCCATTCAGAATTTTTTCGTGGTGATTTGTGCCCAGGTGCTCAGCTACTTTTTTTGCATAGGGAGCTTCATTAAAAGCCAACTGGTCAAATCCTATGGTAAAGGTATTGACATTTCCATATGATTTCTGGAGTATAGAAGCGACAAGAGAGCTGTCAATGCCTCCACTCAGAAAAACACCAACCGGAACATCAGACACCATCCGGTATCTGAAGCAGGAAGTAAGAAGCTCTTCCAGCTGCTCTTCCACAATACCTTCATTCAGCCCCGGCGACCTTTTTATTTCAGGATTCCAGTATTGTCTTATATCAGACTCTCCATTTTTGTATTTCAGGTAATGTCCCGGAAGAAGCTTTTTTACCTCAGAAAAAATGGAATTGTCATTGGTGATATATCCGAATCTGAAATACTGATAAACGGCATCACGGTCAATGCTTAAGGAGATCTGTATTTTTTTGAACACCTTCAGCTCGCTGCCGAAAATAAGTCCATTGCTAAGGGAATAGTACAAGGGTTTTACACCCACTCTGTCCCGGAATAAATACATTTCCCCGGATTGCTGGTCATAAACCGCAAAAGCAAACATCCCAATGAAGCGGTCAACCGCCTTTTCACGCCATTTATGAAAAGCCTTGATCAGTACTTCTGTATCGGATCCTGATGTAAATGTATATCCGTCCTGAATAAGAATATCCCTGACTTCTTTATAATTGTAAAGCTCTCCGTTGAATACCAGCACAAGATTTTCAAAACGGTAGGGCTGGCTCCCTGCCGGCGAAAGATCAATAATGGAAAGTCTTTTGTGCCCAAGTCCGACAATTTCATCAAAGAAATATCCGTCAGAGTCCGGACCGCGGTGGGAGAGGCAATTCAGAGCTTTGGTGAATTCATTGCGTGTAAGGGTTGAATTTATATAACCTGCTATGCCGCACATGGAAGTTTAATTTCGGGATTTATGTTTTCTGAGGGGAAAG
>JBJMLY010000354.1:0-6955 GCA_045805025.1 Cytophagaceae bacterium
CGACCCTGGAAGTAACCCTCCTCAGGAACGTCTGCACGGAAGGAATAAAGACTGGATGCACCTGAACAACATGGAGATCATCTCCATGCCCGATAAATGGGAATATCCCTGGTACGCCGCCTGGGATCTTGCCTTCCACTGCATTCCCATTGCCATCATCGATCCTGACTTTGCCAAAAGACAGCTGATCTTGCTTCTGCGCGAATGGTACATGCACCCGAACGGACAGATCCCCGCTTACGAGTGGAACTTCGGGGACGTAAACCCGCCAGTGCATGCCTGGGCCTGCTGGCGCGTGTATGAGATCGACCGCGATCTGTATGGAAAAGGAAAAGGTGACATCAGTTTTCTCGAACGCGTTTTCCATAAACTGATGCTGAACTTCACCTGGTGGGTGAACAGAAAGGACAGCGAAGGGAAAAATATTTTTGAAGGAGGCTTCCTCGGACTTGATAACATCGGTGTATTCGACCGCAGCAACCCCCTGCCTACCGGCGGTACGATTGAGCAGGCGGACGGCACCAGCTGGATGGCTATGTATGCCCTCAACATGCTGAAGATCTCCCTGGAGCTTTCCAAAACCAACAGCGTATACGAAGACACCGCTTCCAAATTCCTGGAACATTACCTGTACATTGCCGGCGCCATCGCCAATTTAAGAGGAGGAGGACTTAACCTATGGGATGAAGAAGACGGATTCTTCTACGACGTGCTGCATGCGCCTTCCGGAGAATATATCCCGCTGAAGGTACGTTCGATGGTGGGACTGATTCCATTATTTGCTATCGAAACGCTGGAACCCGCTCTGATGGAGCGGTTCCCTCACTTTAAAAGAAGACTGGAGTGGTTCCTGAATTACAGGCCCGAACTGGGAGCCCTGGTTTCTGCCAAGGAAGAAGGTCATAAGGGAATCCGCAGAAGGTTCTCTCTGATCAGAGGAGATAAGTTGAGTAAGATCCTGACCAGGATGCTGGATGAAACGGAATTCCTTTCGGAATACGGCATACGGGCTTTGTCGAAATACCATAAGGAACATCCTTACGAATACCCGACCGAGCACGAAGTGTACACGGTGAAATATTCTCCGGGAGAATCGGAAAGCGGTATGTTCGGAGGTAACTCCAACTGGCGCGGACCTATCTGGTTCCCGGTGAATTATATGATCATCGAGTCTCTTCTCAAGTTCCACGACTTCTACGGACCGGAATATACAGTGGAACATCCTACCGGTTCAGGACGCTACATGAATATGAAGCAGGTGGCCGAAGAGCTCAGCGTAAGGCTGATTAGAATCTTTACCAAGGATGAAAACGGCCACAGGCCTGTGTTTGGCAAGAACAAGAAATTCCAGGAAGACCCGCACTTCAGAGACCATATTCTGTTCTATGAATACTTCCATGGAGACAGTGGAAAAGGCATCGGAGCTTCACATCAGACCGGCTGGACAGGCCTGGTAGCGGATCTGATTCATTCGCATTACAGGTATAGGGAAGATTAGATCTGTTTGCAGGCTCAGCGAGAGTGCTCAATGGGAAGTTTAAAGGATAACGATTACTTTTACACATGCAACGCAGCGATCTGAAAATCCTCTGGCCTTTTCTGTGTTTCTATATACTGCTGACTTTTTTTGTTCTGCATAATTCCTTCTTCTGGGACACAATACAGCTTGGATCCAAACAGGCACATTGGTTTCACGACCATAATTTTAAGTTTTTCTTTCTGCCTGAAATCATAGATAGCGGACATCCCCCTTCCTTTGGAATCTATCTGGCTATTTGCTGGAAATTTTTCGGGAAGTCTTTACCTGTAAGTCATCTGGCTATGCTGCCTTTTTTATTGGGAATTGTGATTCAAGTCTATCTTCTATTAAAAAAATATATACAGCCGCAGTTTATCATCCTTACGCTAATCGTCTTGCTGGCAGACCCGACGATTATGTCGCAAAGCATTCTTGTCAGCCCGGATATTGTTTTTATCTTCTTTTTCCTTCTTTCCCTGAATGCAATACTTGCAGACAGAACTATTATTCTGTCTCTTGCACTAATCGGTCTTGGCATGATCAGCATGAGAGGCATGATGCATATTGCCGTACTCTTTGTGCTGGATTTTATTCTGCATATCGTATTCACAAAACGGTATAGAATCAAAAATCTGATGCATCTGTCGATACCTTACTTTCCTGCCGCAATGCTGGTTGGAGGATGGCTATTCCTCCATTACAAAGAAACCGGATGGATCGGATATCATGAAAATTCTCCCTGGTACGATTGCTTCAGACCAGTAACACTCCCGGGGTTTTTTAAAAATCTGTTTATCCTTGCCTGGAGATTGATTGATTTTGGCAGGGTCTTTATCTGGCTGGCTGCCATACCGGTTTTGTATATCACCATAAAAAAGAAAGGCATTGATGCCGGCACAAAAACACTTCTCCTGTTTTTTATTGTACCGCTTTTAATCGTTACGCCAAATTTATTAATACACAAGAATTTGCTGGCCCACCGGTATATCGTGGTACTTTATTTAACATTCGCTTTGCTTATTTTATATCAGATACAGCGTACCTTCCCGCAATATTTTAAAAAAATAGCATTGCTCTTGCTTATCGGACTTCTCACGGGGAACTTCTGGGTATATGGAGATACTATTGCCAAAGGCTGGGATAGCACATTGGGTCATTATCCTTATTATCAGCTAAGGAAAGAGATGATCGCTTATATAGAAAAAGAAGGGCTGGATAAGAGCAGCGTCGGTACAGATTTTCCCAACAACCTGAATGTAAGATATACAGATCTTTCAACACAGGATTGGAGCTTTGCGAATAAGGATCTTAAAGCCAACTCCTATGTTTTCTATTCCAATGTATTTAACAACTTCAGTGATGAAGAGCTGGAGGAGTTAAAATCCTGGAAAGTAATGAAAGAAATAACTTCACCTACAGTCAAGGTTATTTTATATAAAAAGCCATAGATTCTCTGCTGCGGATATAATTCGTCTATGTGTGGGAAGGCATGCTCTGGCATATCCTGTTATATTTATTCTGGAGCGGAAAAAGGCAATCCGGAACTTCTCACCAGACCGGCTGCTTGGTAGCGAAGCTGATTCATTTATAATCCAGAAGAGAACCTCAGAATGTCAGAATGAATTCTGATTCTGAGGTTTGCTAAGCCTTACCTTCTGTATCCCTTCCATATCCGGTACCACTTTTTATTCTGCGGATAGCTGCGGTGGGAAGTCATGTTGTTGACGATAAGAGCTATTACCAGCAGGATGAGGACGCCCGACAAAACCGGCGTGAGTACAAAGAGGTATCCGATATTCCTGATCTTTTCCGAACCGATGTTCGCAATCAAAGCCGTAGCGCCTCCCGGCGGATGAAGAGTTTTGGTGATCTGCATGAGCACGATGGAAAGTGAAACCGACAAAGCTCCTGATACCCATACTTCACCCGGCATGAGTTTATGTACCGAAACGCCTATAATGGCCGAGAGCACATGGCCGCCAATAAGGTTCCTGGGCTGGGCAAGCGGACTGTTGATCACACCATAGATCAGCACGGAAGAAGCTCCAAAGGAACCGATCAGAAAGAGGTTATCAATGCCGCTGAAATGCTTGCTGTGCAATAAACCGATCGTGGCAATCCCTATAAAAGATCCCAGGAAGGTCCAGAGATGTTCCTTCACATCGATTAAGGTTTCCTTATACATGACATACCTGACCAGACGTATTCTGCGCTTCATTTTAAGCAGAGATGAAAATGGTTTGCTGCTGCAAGTAAGGCGATGAAGGCTTCAATCGAAATCCGTATTTTCCGCCATTGACAAAAATCAAAAATTTTGATTTTTCGCGCGCTCAGACAAAGACTCCTGCAGAATTTTTAAAAAAAATAGCTGATCCACACTCTACCCATTTTCTATATTTTATAGTAATAATCTAATTTAGAGCAGTCCTTAAACTATAAATAATTCAACTAATTTATATTATAATCCTACATTAATAGGAATTTTATAATAATGATTTTAATTTTTTTTACATAAAACCTGGTTACCTCCCAATTGGTAGATGTATATAATTGTATATTTATAATATATTATTAGATTATTTTAATAATAATTTAAACCAAAATATAATATTATAACTATATAATTGAATAAAAATAATAAAATCAACATAATATTTAAAAAAATGAATGCATTAACCAGAAAAAGTACAACTTTTATCGTCTTTATAGCCCTATCCCTGCTTATGTCAAAAGCCTGGGCTCAATGCACGACGGTTACGGATGGTCAGAACCTCATTGTGAATGGAGATTTCTCATCCGGGGCCGCAAGTTTCAGCTCTGGTTACACACAGCATTGTTTATGCCCCTCACCAGGCTGCAGCGGAAGGGACCAATCCGTATCGGGTTACTCCAATGCCGGAGAATATTGTGTCACCAATGACATCTACCAGAATTTTCACTGCTGCTTGCCCAATAACAATGGCACGATCACCCATGTCTTTACCGACAACTCTCCCACCGCCGATAACATGGCGATGCTGGTGGATGGCAACAGTACCCTGGGCGTAGACATCTGGTGTCAGACCGTGAATGTGCAGGCATTTACCAATTACTATTTCACGACTGCCATTGCTACACTTTTTGACGATAACAATCCCGCTACACTAGGCCAGATCAAATTCAGGATCAATGGTGTGGTCGTAGGTTCCTCGATCATCTCGCCAGGCTCAATCGGCTCCTGGACTACCTTTACGCAGGTATGGTCATCCGGCGCGGTATCGGGTCCGATCTCAATTTGCATTACGAACGACAATACGAACGCTACCGGCAATGACTTTGCCCTGGACGATATTTACTTTACGCCGGGATGCGCCTTCGGCGCCCCGGGTCCGCTTCCCAACCTGGGTCCTGATATCAGCTTGTGCGGTAATAATCCGGCTACCCTGAACAGCGGCGTCACATCCACTTCCACCATGCAGTTTATCTGGAAAAACAGCGCCGGTACTATCATTTCTTCAGGCAGCGGGGCAGCTTTCGCCACGCTCAGCGGTATCACCACCGGCGACACGTATTCGGTCTGCGTACGTGAGACTTCCCCAACCACGAGCTGTTACCGATCGGATGCGATCACCGTCACCAATACATTCTCTATCAACCTCGGTCCTGATAAAGTACTTTGCTCACCCGCTTCTGCCACACTGGACCCTGCCTTCACGGGTTCCGGTGTCACTTATTCCTGGAAAAAGGATGGAGTGCTTATTCCGGGGGCGACCAGTGCAACTTATCTGGCCACGGCTGCCGGTACCTACGATGTATTCGTAACAGCCCCGGGCTGCGGAACGCAGACAGACCAGATCATCATCACTACCAATACTGCCACACCGGTAGACGGCTATTTCTGCACAAGCCCCAGCATTGTGCCGCTATCCGTTACGGGACCGAATCCGGCTGCCAACTATGACTGGTACGATGCCGCATCCGCAGGAACGCTGCTGGCCACCGGTACCAAGAACTGGAGTACTCCCCCCATCTCGGCATCCACAACCTATTATGTGCAGGATAATACATCGGTCACGATTCATGTAGGCTATACAGCACCCGGCGCACCGCTGGGCTCTCAGAGCGCGAAGGGCCCTACGCAGACACCTGAAGAAGAAATGCGCTTTACGACCTATGTTCCTCTGACCATCCAATCGTTTAAAGTCAGCTACAATTCTTTTAACTGCTTCGGACCACCCACCTCAACGTACACATTCTACCTGAAAGACGCGGGCACGAATGCCATACTTCAGACCTATGTGGGCACAGTTCCCTGCGGAACCAGCGGCACTTTCCAGCTGTCTACCATACCTGTCAATTTTATCATCAGCACGCCGGGCAATTATTATATTTCACCGGGAGGCATGTCGGCAGGCTGGCAGGCCGACTGGTACGGCTCCGGTGCTACCTATGGTTCAGGACCTACTATGGTGGCCGGGGTTCTGAAGATGACGGGATTTCCTACGGGCTTCTTCGCACCGAATGCCTACCCCAACCTGTTTGACTGGGTAGTGAGCTATGGATCTCCCTGCGCCAGAACGCCTGTACGAGCCATTAAGCTCGCTGCCGGGGATCCTGCTTGTCCGTTGCCGGTAGAGCTTCTGACCTTCAATGCCGCGATGGAATCAGGAGAGGCGGTCCTTGTCTGGAGCACAGGCTCTGAAAAAAGCTCCCATTATTTTTCAATCGAACGATCTGCAGATGCGGAAAACTTTGTGCAGATCGGAACGATGTCCGCGGCGGGATCCAGCAGTCAGCTGATTAACTATAGCTATACAGACCTTAGTGTCCCTTCGGGAATAATCTACTACCGGCTTGCGGCCTATGACATTGAAGGAAAGGTCAGCTATTCGGTGATACGTTCAGTCACTTCAAACAACGCGGAGCTGATTCAGATCTCGCCTAATCCAAACCAGGGTATATTCACCCTGAGGGCCGGCCTTGGAGGAGAAATACATCTGAAGATATTCAACGCGCTGGGACAGGAAGTTTATGCTTCGGAGGAAAAAACAGCAACTTCATTGTTCCGAAAAGAGCTGAGCCTGACGAATCTTTCTGCAGGCATTTATTATCTGCAGGTACAAACCAGCAAACAGACCTGGGTCAGAAAAATAGTCAAAGAATAACTAGAAAGAGTATGGATTTTACAGATTAATTGTACCCTGAAGGTAGGTACGCGCATAACCTGCTATCAGAACGCGCGCTCCGTTAAGCCTGCAGAAGAGCTCACCTCTTCTTGCCGAAAGCTGGCGGGCATGTAGTTCTGATTTTCCTGTTTTCCTGCTCCATAGGGGTACGAGAATGGTATGCGCCCCGCCTGTTACCGGATCTTCCAGGATACCGACCTTCGGGCCAAAACAGCGGGAAACAAAATCGCAGTCTTTGCCCGGCGCAGTAATGACGAAAATCGATTTGGAA
>JBJMLY010000355.1:0-2505 GCA_045805025.1 Cytophagaceae bacterium
CGAAATCTTAAGCAAAAAGACCAGCCGGAAGGCTTACGCCAAAGGAAGCGAACCTAAAAGCCGTACCATTCAGGATATTGAGGCCGATCTGGCAGCATTGAAGGTTAATATGGATATGGTCGCTGATAATCTTGATAAATCGGACAAGGAAAATTCCGCTCAGCTTATGATGCTGAGAGCAGAGGTACAGCAGCTGAAGCATGATTACGATGATGAACTTACCAGAATGTACTGGATCATGGCAGGAGTAACAGGAACGCTTCTTCTTGCTGGTTTTTTTGGTATTCAGACCTATGTAGAAAAGAAAGTGCGCGAAGATAAGCTCTCTGATATTGAGTCCTGATCAGTTATTTATAAAAAAAAAATTTGCATAACGGAACAAAAAAAATCTTTGTTCCGTTATTTTTTTATCCCACCGGATCAGGTAATCGCAGTTCTGCATTTTTCAATCCTTTACCGGAAGACTTATAAAATTATAATAATTGTTTTACCCTAAACTTTTAAAAAATGATACAGAAAATTTTATATGCCGGAATGTTTTTTATCTCCGCTTTTCTCTTTGTAATTACCAGAGTTCTGTACGGACTGAAACAAAAATCGGTCAAGTGGGCAGGAAAGCTCAGGCATTTAAGCATTCTCAGGAAGGACAAAACCAGAAAGCAGTTTATTCAATATTTTAAGAATAAGGGATATCAGAAAAGGGTCATCAAGTTTGTTTATCGCAAGGTGCAGGAATACATCAATGCTGCGGATCTGGTATTGCTTCCTGAGGATGATTTCAGGATCGTTTATGAGGTGGACGAAGCAGAATGGTCGTATTCCCTGATGGACTGGTTTGAAGAGCTCAGAAGGCCATTCCCCTGCATGGAATATTTTCTGTATCTGAATGAGAAATACCACAAGGTAAACTTCGAATATTTAATGGAGTTGTTCGATCCGAGGGAAAAGCAAATTTCTGCTAATTCAGGAATTTAAGAGAATATTTCCTGCAACATTCTGAAAGTTTCAGATTGTTTTGTGAAAGCAGATTCTTCGATCCGGCATATAGAGCTCAATCCACCCACATTGGAAGTGAAGGCAAAGTCTGCTTTCAGAATTTCAGCCAGTGGGTAATTGCCTTCCCATACAATGATCGTCTCTTTTTTCAGTCTTTCAATAATCTGTTTTCTCATCACACCACCGATACAGCCGGTTTGCAAAGCAGGAGTGAAGATCTGTGAATCCTTTCCCCAGAAAATGTTAGAGCTGAGGCATTCTACAATTTCACCGGAATGGTTCAGAAGAATTACATCGTCAGCTTTCTTTGCGCTCTTTTCAATGCCTGCCATAATATACAGTGCGGAGCTCAACGTTTTGAAGCCGGATAAAGCGGAATAATTTTTTCTTTCCGAGCTTACGATAACATGCTGCTTTTCCGCCGGACTTCCCTGCCATTCTTTTACGGTGATCATGAATTCGGCCAGCTGGGAATCAGGGCTGAATAAGCCTCCTGTCTTTCTCCACAGAAGAATTTTGACCCGGGCCTGTTTGAGACCGTTTGCGGACGACAGATCACGAACTGTCTTTTGCAGGAAAGATTCTGTCAGTATATCAGGCACTTTCAGGTGAAAAGCTTTTGCACCCGCAGCAAGTCTTTCCAGGTGAGCGGACAGGTAACAGAGTTTTTCTCCGTTGTATTTCATGGTTTCGAAAAGCCCGTCTCCATAGTTCAAGGCCCTGTTTTCGTAGGAAAGCCTGAACTGATCTTCTTTAATAATTTCACCCTCAAAAAATAAAAACATGATTAATTAGCTCTATTTGTTAAATTTGGCTTCTGTAAAAATACATAAACGGACCGAATTAATGCAGAAGCAAGGTGCACAGGCAAAGATAGCCGTTATCGGTGGAGGAAGCTGGGCCACGGCATTGGTCAAGATCTTCTCTGAGAATAATGTTAAAATCAACTGGTGGCTGCGGAGCAGAGAGGATGTGGATCACATCCGGCTGCATCAGAATAACCCTAATTACCTGAGCGAGATTCAGATCAACCTGAAAAAGGTAAAGCCCACCACGGACCTGAAAAAAGCCGTAGAAGATTCATCCATCGTTGTACTTGCGGTACCGGCCGCTTTCATCAAAGAAGTTCTGCTGAAGCTTAACCCGCAGGACTTTAAGGATAAGATTGTAGTTTCGGCCATCAAAGGGATGATCCCAGAAGACAATGTTCTGGTCACTGAATTTGTCAGCAAAAATTACAAAGTGAGTTCTCAATGCATTGGCGTCATTGCAGGCCCATGTCATTCTGAAGAGATTGCCATGGAGAAGAGATCCTACCTGACGATCGCATCGAACGATCAGAAAAACGGGCAGGAAGTAGCAGACCTTTTGAATTGCCGCTATGTAAAAGCGACCGTCATCAGAGATCTGGCAGGTATCGAGTACGCGGCCATTATGAAGAATATTATTGCCATTGCCTGCGGTATCGCCCGGGGATTGAATTATTTATCGCCAACGCGGGGGTGACGC
>JBJMLY010000356.1:0-7952 GCA_045805025.1 Cytophagaceae bacterium
CGTCTATACCGGCCCCGGCGTAACCTATCAATGGTATCAGACTGCTATGATACCAGCAGATACCATCCCAGGTGCAAAATCCAGAACCTACACGGCGAGTGCTGCAGGAACCTATTTTGTCAAAGTCACCGACCCTGTATGCGGCGTACAGACTTCTTCTGTAACCATCACCAGCCAGGCTGCCACGCCGAACAATGGAGTATTCTGCGGAACGGCTAAAGGAGGTACCGGCCTTACTACCTTATCTGTAACCGGCCCGGGGAAATATAAATGGTGGTCAGCCTCTACAGGCGGAACGGTACTTGCAAAAGGAAGCACCTATACCCCGCCGGCTCTGGCAGGGCCAGGACCATATACTTATTATGTGGAAGACACTTCAACTTTTACAGGAAAAATAGGTCCGCCTCAAAGCGGAAACGGTTTCGCCAATCTTGCCGGAGGAGGCGTAAATGCCAGCACAAAAGCCAACCTGATCTTCAATGCTATTCAGGCTTTCCGGATCGATACGATTACCGTAGAACCTTACAATTATTATTGTCCGAGCCCTGGAGCCGGAAATGTGAACCAGATCAATTTCGTGGTAAAGGATTCTGTCGGCAATGTGGTAGGCACATCTTCCTATGCTGCTCCATGTATCAACCAGGCACAGCCAGCAGCTCCGCAGAAGATACCGGTAGGAATCAGCGTACCGAAAGGAAATGGCTATGTGCTTACCCTAGGTGCAGGTTCCTCGGCAATTTCATTGTATAACAACACACAGAATGGAGGCTCTCAACCTTCACCGATGCTATATACTTATCCGACTACATACAATGTGTCGGGAAATCCCGTGGCTACTTTTGTCAGCAACGATGCCGCTACGTTCAATCTTTACAATTACCCGGACGCGATTCCAGGTTACTTCGACTGGAAAATCACCAAGGGTATCAACTGTCAGAGAGTGCCTGTGGTAGCCACCGAACTTTGTACATTGCCTCTGAGCTATGTAAGCTTTGACGCGATTCCTGTTTCAGGATTTGTAAAGTTAAACTGGCAATCCAGCAATGAAGTAAATACAAATTATTATACAGCAGAAAGATCCACAGACGGTATTCATTTTATTTCCATCGGATCTGTGGATGCTGTAGGAAATAATTCCGGAACCATCAGCAGCTATTCATTTACCGACCGTTCGCCAGTTTCGGGAATAAGCTATTACAGGATCAGAGAAGTAGACCAGGACGGCAGCGGATACTATACAGGAGTTAAAGCGGTTATATCCGAAGAAAACAGCCTGGTAGTGAAACCCAATCCGAATCAGGGAAGCTTTACAGCCAGCTTTGCATCTGGCATTTCACAAAGGATAAGTCTGAATATTGTGAACTCATTAGGGCAGACGGTTTACCAGTTCAGCGATGTTTCCAACTCGGAAGTGTTTGAGAAAAATATTGATCTTACCGGACTTGCAGCAGGCGTTTATGTACTGCAGGTAACTTCCGGATCGAACAGCTGGGTGAAGAAAGTGATGAAGGAGTAAGAATAAAATCAACAAAAAAAAAGCCTCTGATTAGTTCAGAGGCTTTTTTATTAAAGCTTCTTCGCTCTTTCCCAATATTCATCCATCTCCTGCAAGGTCATTTCGCCAAGGATCTTGCCGTCTTTTTTTGATTCCTCTTCCAGGTAATTAAAGCGTTTGATGAACTTTTTATTGGTGCGCTCCAGCGCGTCTTCAGCATTGATCTCAATAAAGCGGGCATAGTTGATCAGAGAAAACAGCAGGTCACCGAATTCTCCTTCTGCTTTTTCCTTATTGATTGATTTTCCTTCCTCCACATTAAATTCACTTTTAAACTCATTCATCTCCTCTTCCACCTTCATCCACACCTGTGATTTGTCATCCCAGTCAAAGCCCGCTGATCTGGCTTTTTCCTGTATCCTCATGGCCTTAACGGTAGCAGGCAATGATTTCGGTACACCTGCCAGCACCGATTTATTCCCATCCTTTTCCTTCAGTTTAAGCTGCTCCCAGTTTTTCTTTACTGCTTCTTCGTCTTCCGCCTTCACATCGCTATAAATATGTGGATGTCTGACGATGAGTTTTTCGCAGAGGGAATTGATTACATCGGCGATATCAAAATCACCGGTTTCCGAAGCGATCCTGGCATAAAAAACAATATGCAGCAGCACGTCTCCCAGCTCTTTCCTGATCTCCTTCATGTTATTCTCCATGATGGAATCCGAGAGCTCGTATGTTTCTTCAATGGTCAGATACCGGAGCGACTGTATAGTCTGTTTTTTATCCCATGGACATTGTTCCCTCAGTTCATCCATAATGGTCAGCAGTCGGTCGAATGCTTTCAGCTGTATTTCTCTTCTCGGCGTTTTTTCCTCACTCATATTTTATACAATATTTGACGATTGAATTAGTTATAAACTTATAAAATCAGACATTTTTTCATGTTTATCAGTAAAGATATGTTTAAATCGTGACTTTAGGACTTTGGCCCGCTTTTAGTGCGTAAAAGGAGAAAAATCTAACTAATTTCAAAAAAACGGGTTACCTATTAAGAATTTTTAGTACTAAACAAAAAGGAGAGAAACGTGTCACTGATCAAATCAATTTCAGGAATCAGAGGAACCATCGGAGGTAAAAGCGGAGAAACGCTAAGCCCTATCGATGTAGTAAAATTTACAGCAGCCTATGCGGAATGGGCAAAGAAAAATTCACACAGGAACAAGATCGTTATCGGTCGCGATGCAAGAGTTTCGGGAGAAATGGTCTCCAGGCTGGTAGCTTCAACCCTGCAAGGTATGGGCCTGAATGTCATAGATCTGGGTCTGTCGACCACGCCCACCGTAGAGCTTGCCGTAACGCTCGAAGGCGCTGCCGGAGGTATTATCATTACAGCCAGCCACAACCCTGCTCAATGGAACGCCCTGAAGCTGCTGGACGAGAACGGTGAATTTCTGTCTGACAAAGACGGCAAACAGATTCTGGAGCTTGCCGAAAAAGGAGAGATTGAATTCGCCGATATCAAAAAACTCGGCAAATACAGCACGAATAATTCCTACATCAAAAAACACATAGAGCTGATCCTGAACCACCCATTGGTGGACAAGGAAGCCATTGCCAAAAGAAATTTTAAGATTGCAATTGATTGCGTGAATTCCACGGGCGGAATTGCCGTACCCCTGTTGCTGGAAGCGCTGGGCGTTAAGGAAGTCACCCAATTATTCTGCGAACCGAACGGGTTGTTCCCGCATAACCCGGAGCCTCTGCCGGAAAATCTTACGCATATTTCCGGTGAGATTTCCAAAGGCCATTACGACCTGGGTATCGTAGTGGATCCGGACGTGGACAGACTCTGTTTCATCAACGAAGATGGAAGTATGTTCGGCGAAGAGTATACCCTGGTGGCTGTAGCAGATTATATACTACAGCATAAACCGGGAGGCAATACCGTTTCAAATCTTTCATCCACCAGAGCTTTACGGGATGTGACTGAAAAAGCAAAAGGAAAATATTTTGCTTCTGCGGTCGGCGAAGTCAATGTTGTAAAAGCGATGAAAGACCATAAAGCAGTAATCGGCGGAGAAGGAAACGGAGGAATAATTGTCCCTGAGCTTCATTATGGCCGTGATGCCCTGGCCGGCATAGCCCTTTTCCTGACGCACCTGGCAAAATTCGGTAAATCCATTTCCATGCTGCGCTCCAAATATCCGAGCTACCACATTTCTAAAAACAAAGTGGAGCTTACGCCGGATATCGATGTGGACTGCGTCATCGATGAGATCAAAAACAAATACAGCAAGCATCCTATCAATACAGTCGATGGTGTCAAAATAGAATTTGACAAAGAATGGGTACATTTGCGCAAATCAAATACAGAGCCCATTATCAGGATTTACTCAGAGTCAGAAACGCATGCTACCGCGGATCACCTGGCTATGAAGCTGATCACTGATATCAAGGAGATCATCGAACGAAATGCATGTATACTTAGATAATGCTGCCAGCACACCATTAGATCCTGAAGTACTGGATGCCATGATGCCCTACATGCAAGGGTATCATGGCAATCCTTCTTCCATACATGCCCATGGAAGAGAAGTGAGAACAGCCATCGAAAAGTCCAGAAAGACCGTCGCAGCCTTACTCAATACTTCCCCATCAGAAATTTTTTTCACTTCAGGCGGCACCGAAGCCGATAATACTGCCCTTCGGGGACATATCAAAAGCCTGGGCATTAAACATGTTGTCAGCAGCCCTATCGAGCATCATGCGGTGCTTCACTGCCTGGAAGACCTTCAGCATTCAGGCTTCATCCGTTTATCCCTGCTTCATCCCAACGCCCAGGGAAATTTCAGCATGGAAGAGTTGGATGAATTGCTGAAAAAAAATCCGGGTTCCATGGTTTCCCTGATGCATGCCAACAACGAGTTGGGAAATATCACCGACATCGGCGAGATCGCAAAGATCTGTGCCACGCATAAAGCTGTCTTCCATTCCGATACCGTGCAAACCATCGGCCACCTGAATATTGACCTTCAGAAAATACCGGTTCATTATATCGCGGGTTCCGCCCATAAATTTCATGGCCCCAAAGGGGCTGGTTTTCTCTATGCCAGCAGCGCCCATAAAATTTCTCCCCTGATCTTCGGCGGCTCGCAGGAACGGGATATGAGAGGAGGTACGGAAAATGTATATGGCATTGTCGGACTGGCCAAAGCCATGGAGATCGCTTACAGAGATCTGGAAAAAGACCGTAAGTATATAGTGGGATTAAAAGAGGCCATCATCGCGAAGCTTAAAGAAAAAGTAAAAGGTATTTCTTTCAATGGAGATTCTGCCGATCTGGAAAAAAGTCTTTACACCGTTCTGAATGTGAGCCTGCCTGCCTCAGACGATAACGACATGTTGCTTTTCAAGCTGGATATTAACGGCATCTCTGTTTCTGCAGGCAGCGCCTGCGCCAGCGGAACGGATGTGGGTTCCCATGTGCTCCGTTGCATCAACGCTTCTCCCGAAAGAGGACATATCCGTCTTTCTTTCAGCAAATACAACAAGGAAGAAGAGCTGGATTATGTGGCGGAAAAAATAGCGGGTTTATATAAATAGTACTCCTAATTATTCTGCTTTACCATACTTTGAAGACACTCCACCCAGGTTTTGGAAACATTGAGACTTTCCACCAACTGCCATTTTTCTCCCCCATTTTTCTGAAACAGCTCTTTATATTCAACCCCTCCCTCAATGGTGGTTTCAAGACAGTCGGCCACAAAAGAAGGTGAAAACGTCAGCACCTTTTTGATACCCTGTTTCGCCAGATCGGCAATCACATGATCGGTATACGGTTTGATCCAGGGATTTTTCCCAAGCCTGGACTGGAATGCTACCGAATAGTTGCCTTCCGGTATTCCCAGTTCCTTAACGAGCAGACGGGTCGTTTCAAAACACTGAGCACGATAGCAGTATCTGTTCTTCGAATGGTATTTTGAACAGCACTTATCACTCATCTGGCAATAGTTCTGCACCGAAGATTTCAGAATCTGCCGCTCAGGAAGACCATGATAAGTAAACATGAAATGATCGTAATTCTCCTGCTCCATATACTTCTTGCCCAGTTCGGCAAAAGCTTTTATAAATAACGGATGATCCGGAAAATTGCTGATGAACTTCATCTCCGGAATTACTTCCCAGCCTTTGATAAGATCCATCACTTTTTCAATAGCAGAGCCAGTAGAAGCCGAAGCGTATTGTGGAAACAAAGGTACGACGATGATCTTTTCAAGCCCTTTGTTTTTAAATTCATCGATGGCAGATTCCAGGCTGGGGCTTTGGTAGCGCATGCCAAAACTCACCAGGTAATCGTTGCCGAGACTTTCCTGCAAAAGCTTCTTCAGATCCAACCCATAATATAAAAGAGGAGACCCGCGCTCGGTCCATAATTCCTTATATACTTTGGCAGATTTAGGTGAACGCAGAGGCGCTATAATTCCATTGATCAGGAAAAACCGGTTCATAAATGGAATGTCAATTACACGTCTGTCCATCAGAAACTCCCTGAGGTATTTCCTCACATCGCTTGTAGCCGGACTATCGGGCGTGCCCAGATTAATTAACAAAACACCAGTCTTCATACACGAATTTCCATTTACAAATATCAAATCACAAATAAACCACAAACTTTTGGAATTTATTGATTGGCCTTTGGAATTTTAACAGTTATCTTTGAGGTTATGGCAGAAAAAGTAAATGTAACGGCGCCTGTAGAGAACAGCACTTTAAAGAAAGTAATCTCCCACGCCAAGGAATATGGATTTGTTTTCCCTTCGAGTGAAATTTATGATGGCTTGCAGGCTGTTTATGACTACGGACAGACAGGCGTTGAGCTGAAGAACAACCTGAAAACCCTCTGGTGGAAGACCATGACCCAGCTGAACGATAACATTGTGGGCGTGGATGCGGCGATATTTATGCACCCAACCACCTGGAAAGCTTCAGGACACGTAGATGGCTTCAACGATCCCATGATCGACAATAAAGATTCCAAAAAAAGATACAGGGCAGACCAGCTGGTTGAGGGCAAAGCCGAAGAACTTGAAAAAGCAGGAAAGAAAGAAGAGGCTGATGCACTGGTGAAGAAGCTGGCGCGCCTTCTTGAATCGGAAGATCTGGCAGGGGTTCGTGATCTGATTGTTGCAGAAAAAATCACATGCCCTGTTTCAGGTACCAGCAATTGGACCGATGTAAGACAGTTCAACCTGATGTTCAGCACGCAGGTGGGATCGGTGGCTGAAGAATCAAATACTATTTACCTAAGACCCGAAACCGCCCAGGGAATATTTGTCAACTTCCTGAATGTGCAGAAGACCGGAAGAATGAAAATTCCGTTCGGCATCGCGCAGATCGGAAAGGCATTCAGAAATGAGATCGTTGCCCGGCAATTTACTTTCAGAATGAGAGAATTCGAGCAGATGGAAATGCAGTTCTTTATCCGTCCGGGCCAGGAGATGCAATGGTATAAGCACTGGAAAGAAACCAGAATGAAGTGGCACCAGGCCCTTGGAATTCCGGCAGCTAAATTGAGATTTCATGATCACGAGAAGCTGGCTCACTATGCCAATGCGGCCGTCGATATTGAATTTGAATTCCCCTTCGGATTCAAAGAAATAGAAGGCATCCATTCAAGAACCGATTTCGATCTGGGCAATCATGAGAAATTTTCTAAAAAGAAACTTCAGTACTTCGACAATGATTTGAACGAAGCCGGTAAACCTATCGGTAACTATGTTCCCTATGTGGTAGAGACTTCAGTAGGAGCAGACCGTTGCTTCCTGGCCGTGCTTTGCAATGCCTTTACGGAAGAAACTGTGGGAGAAGGCGAAGAGAAAAAAGAAAGAGTTTACCTGAAGCTGCATCCGGCCATAGCGCCGGTGAAGGCGGCCATTTTTCCGCTGGTGAAAAAAGATGGCCTGTCTGAAAAAGCTAAGGGGATTTTCGAAGAGCTGAAATACGATTTCAATGTAATCTTTGAAGAGCGCGATGCGATCGGAAAAAGATATACCAGGCAAGACCTGATCGGAACCCCTTTCTGCATTGCCGTAGATTATCAGACGATGGAAGACAACACTGTTACGATCCGTGAGCGTGATTCCATGACCCAACGCCGTGTGCAGATCTCCGAACTTCGCGACATCATCGGGGAAGCAGTCTCGTTCAAGAAGATTTTTGAGAAACTTGTCTAAGCGTCATTGCGAGGCAAATGAGTTTTATGCTTAAGCTGACAAACAAGATTCCGAACAACTTATTATAGCGAAAGGCCGAAGCAATCTCATCCGTACTGGTATTAACCATGAGATTGCTTCGGCCTTTCGCTTGGATATATAAGTGCAGATTTCAACCAGTCTCTTCAATAAGTTTCACTTGCCTCGCAATGACGGGTAAGTGGCAGTTCAACGCTTTTATTATC
>JBJMLY010000357.1:0-11699 GCA_045805025.1 Cytophagaceae bacterium
CTTAACGGCCATATGTCCCAGACCCCCGATGCCGACAATACCCACTTTTTGTCCGGGTCCTACATTCCAGTGTTTGAGCGGTGAATACGTTGTGATGCCTGCACACAATAAGGGTGCAGCCGCAGCCAGGTCAAGATTTTCCGGGATGCGCAGAACAAAAGCTTCATCCACCACGATACTTTCTGAATAGCCCCCATAGGTTTGGGTTCCTAAATGCGGATCGGGAGAATTATAGGTGGAGGTATTCCCTTCTTCGCAATATTGCTCCAGGCCTTCTCTGCAATACTGGCACTCACGGCAGCTATCCACCATACAACCTACGGCGGCGTAATCGCCGACCTTAAATTTTGAAACATGATTTCCTACACGCAAAATTTTTCCTACGATTTCATGACCGGGCACACAGGGATAGATCGTGCCGTGCCATTCATTTCTTACTGTATGCAGATCGGAATGGCAGACACCGCAATAGAGTATTTCAATTTCCACGTCGTGCGGCGTTGGCGTTCTCCGGTTGATCGTTAATTGCTTCAGCGGTTTTTCTGCTGCCTCTGTACCAAAGGCTTTAACTTCTTTCGCTTTAATGGCAATGACTCCTTCGGCGGTGGTTTTTACTGCTTTCATAGGTATACGTTTAGTTTTCTGTATTTTTTTTTATGGAGACCGAAATCTTCTTTTCACAATTTTAATATTATCTGCGATACTGATTCTCTGTCACCTTTTCCATCCATTCCACGACCTGACCGTTCAGGCTTTCCTGGATAGCGATATGTGTCATGGCGGTAGTCGGTGTAGCACCATGCCAGTGCTTCTCTCCCGGAGGGAACCAGATTACATCGCCCGGATGGATCTCTTCTACCGGTCCTCCCTCCCGTTGGGCCCAGCCGCAGCCCGACGTAACAATCAGCGTTTGTCCCAGCGGATGGGTGTGCCAGGCGGTTCTGGCGCCTGGTTCAAAAGTGACACTGGAACCAGCCACACGCGCAGGATCGCTTCTCTGAAAAAGAGGATCTATCCTTACCGTTCCTGTAAACCAGTCTGCCGGTCCTTTGCCCGAGGGCTGTGAGCCGATTCGTTTAATTTCCATGTTGATTTCTTTTTGTCCATGATTTATAAAACCCAAGGTAAGGATTTCAAAACAATGACAGTTTTCGTCGATAATTGTTAGAAATACCGACGATGGATTAACGGCCTTATACGGAAGTTGTTTTTTTGTATTTCCGCAGGGTGAAATTCACCTTAGCCAAGGATAAAAGCCTATACGAAATGTACTAGTACTTTTGATGACATGTATTAATACTGATAGCGATTCGATTCTGCCTTTTTAAAATCAAATTATATTCATAACTTATCAATTATAACAGATTACCGTCGCCTTATTTTTTAATCAATGGCTGGATTTTTCAATAGCGTATATACTAAAATACATCAGAATGGAATTCAGCGTGTACATAGCCGGTATGAAACAGAAAAAATTGTAGCCTTTAACTGGCAGATATTCATTTGTATCGTTGTATCCATTGCGTTTATATCGCTTGGCCTCGTCTATCAGTTTTACCAGTTAAGCGCTTATTCACTAAGCTACCTTTTACTGTTTTCCCTTTCTTTTTTTTGTATTCATAAAAACCGGCATGGCCTTGCCAGAAGCATCTATTTATTTACTTCCAACTATGCGGTCTTTACCATTAGCTTTTGCTTTGGCTACGAAGCAGGTTTCTATTTTTATTTCTTTACCAGTCCTCTCACAGTATTCATCTCATACGATAGCTCTAAACGGATTTATATTTACCTGGCGCTTTTAACGTATCTGCTCAATGCGGTTTCACTGAATTATCTATACCACAATGGATACCTGGTTAATCCCGGCGTTCTCAGCGATGCGGCGTACGATATTCTGTTTAATGCGAATTTATTGGTCGCTTTTTTCATGGTCTTTATGTTCATGAGCTCGATCAGTCAGATCAATAAACTTAAAACCAGGGAAGCTGAGGAGTTATATCAGAATCAGAGACTGCTTGAAGCGCAGATCCACCAGAAGCAGCTGGATGAAGCGAAAGTGCAGTTTCAATACCAAAAGCTCGAAAGTGAATACCAGCAGCTGGACATGTTCAGTCATATCATATCGCATAACCTGCGGGGGCCTATTTCAAGAGTGAGCGGTATCCTGGAATTATTAAAGCCCTACTCCGGAAATTCATCTAAAGAGCAGCAGATGCTTATGCAGCACCTTAACTCCAGCGTGCTGATGATTGATGATATCATTAAGGATTTAAATTATATTCTTGTTCAGAAAAAATTAGGAAAGGAGTCGACCGACTATATAAGCTTGCAGGAAATTCTGCAGGAAGTAAAACTTCACCTTTCCGAAGAAATAAAAATCAGCGGTGCGACGATCGAAGAATATTTTTTTGATGAAAAGATTGCCTGTGTCAAAGGTATCATGATCAGCATCTTTTACAACCTCATATCCAACAGTATTAAGTATGCGGTGCCCAACCAGAAACCTATGATCAATATCTTTGCCGTAAAAACAGCCGATCAGCTGATGCTTCGGTTCAAAGACGAAGGTGTGGGTTTTGATTCCAACAAGTACAGCGATAAATTATACAGGCTCTATACCCGTTTTCATAACCATGTGGCGGGTAAAGGCATCGGACTATTTCTTGTGAAGTCCCATGTCGATATGCTGGAAGGAAAGATTCAGGTTGAAAGCATACCCCGAAAAGGAACAACCTTCATTATTTACCTTCCTCTGAAAGAAAATAATGTGACTTCGGTCGTTTCAGCAATTTCCGAGCCGGCTCCTACAGAAGAGATTTTAAAATAAAGCATTTAGATTCCTGTACTGTAGATCTTTTTCTTCAGGTTCTTTGCTTTCTATATTGCAGGAACAAATACATATAGAATAGATCCATCAGGAAGCAGGCTATGCACATGCTGATCAGCCAATGGTTTTCCGGCCATCTTAGCGCACACATAATACTTATCAATCCGGTGCCTATCCATTTTGTCCATGCGGTGGTAAACGACAAAACCGATTTATCTTCCAGCCGCAGGAAGAGGAATATGTACAGCGAGGAGATCAGGATATTGATGACATAGGCCGAGTTTGCTCCTATCGGAGTATCAAAGCCCTGTCCGATAAAAAAGTAAAGCACCACGATCCACGAAACGATGGCAAAGGTAAACAGAAGTCTGTAATAAGGCACCGTTGTTTTACTTACCTGTTTATATCCGTATTTATAAAATCCCCAGACAATAAAGATATCCAGGAAGAACCAGGCCATATAGCCCAGGCGTATGGCGAAGCCCATATTGATTACAAATACCCATGACCACAAAAACTCCCAGGCGACGTTGGCGCAGAGCACGGCGGCCGGCATTTCTACAAATTGATTTTTTATAATCGAGCGTACAATGCAACTATAATTGAGGATCCAGAAAAGGGCGCCTGCGCCAAAGAGTATCAATTGCAGGGGTGTATAATAATCAAGGTTCAGCCAGACGATGTTTGCCATGGTATCAGAGGTTTAAAACAGGTGCGCGATTTTTCTTAAGATTTTCGTGAGGGTTTCTACGCCTATCGGTAATTTTCCATCCCATGGAAGTCCCTGGGCATAGCGTTTCCTGTCTTTATAGCGCAGGATGGACAGGTACCAGGGTTCATGTAAATTCCAGACTTTGCAATAGGAGCCTTTGTACTTGCTCAGGTAGAGAATACCATTGACTGCCCTGCGTGCCGCTTCGTTGGCGCCTTCCATGGTAGCCAGGTCGGTATTCGTTTTTACGTAATCGGCAGCGAGAAAGAAATTGCTTATATCCGTATAGGAATAAGGCCGCAGCGGCCAGGTATTTTCATTGTTTACCAGCAGCGGCTCTTTATTCACTTTGGGAATGCTTTGTACGATGCTGTCGTCAATATTCCAGTGGTGGAGGTATTCGTCCTTGAGGATCACCTTGCCGTTTACATTCAGGCTTCGCTTGATCTGCTCCCAGCATTCTTTGACGATTTCCTGCGGCGAACAATCGGAGGCATTTTTACCGTATAGAATACCGGGGCAGAACCAATCCGATACATCGACTGAAAGTATATTTTTTATTTTTCCGTCGCCGTATTGCGACCAGTCAAAATCTTTCCAGAACTGAGCCTGAGAAATGGACGTGAGCGCCCAGGGTGTGTCGACATACACCGTATGACCATGGTTGATGAGAATATCTTCTGTCAGGTACAATTGTATACCGTTCATCCACGACACATTTAAAGCCAGCGATTTCATGTATTCCAGGGTCGGATCGATCTCCAGCATTCCCTGGTTCAGCAGAGCCGCCATCGCCTCGACCGGCAGTGCGCTTATATAATAGTCTCCGTAGACCGTTTTTTTAATTCCCTCCTGCTCTATGATTATACCGCTGACTTTGTCAGGTTTCTCGGTGAGTATCTCGATGGCTTTCGACTGAAGGTGATAGCGGAGTCCTTTAGAAGTGAGGTAGTTGAGCCATGGATTGATCCATACCTCGTTGGTAGGTCCGTTCAGAATCCTGTCACTGCTCATGCCCGGTTTGGCGATGTCAAACATCAGCTGAAGCATAATGTCGCCCCCTGTTTTGGTGCTCACGGTTTCAGCGTGCGCCGCTACCAGGGTACGGGTAAGCCCTCGTGCAAGAAATGTTTTATAGGTTTCAGAAAAACGGCTCGCTTCCACAAACTCCCACCAGCCCATGCGCTCATATTCATGTTTGCGGCGCTCATAGCAGCTGGTCATCAATTGCCAGATGCGTTCGCTGAAATATTCTTGCTCTTCGGTCGTAAGCTCCAGGTCTGTATTTTTATCAAGCTCGAGAAAGCGTTTAATTTCTTTCAGAGAGCCTGGAAACCGGGCAGGCAGAAAAAATGAATCCTTGCCGAATCTAGCTACCCGTATTTCTGTAGTCTGAACCAGGTTGTCAAAAACGGTTTTATTTTTTCCGAAGGGAATTTCCTTCATGGTCGCTGTGATATGCTTATAGAAGCGAGGGAAAAAGCGGAAACCATGCTCACCGGGCAGAGGTTTCTTTCCGGCACTTGCCGTATCAGGCAACGAGGTGCTTCTTGCTTTACCTCCGGGGATATCTTTTAATTCATATATTTCTACCTGATACCCTCGTTTGATCAATTCGTGTGCTGCGCTTAAGCCCGCCACGCCCCCGCCAATAATTATTACTTTTTCAGGCATATAAAAAATCAGAACTTGTTGATAAGGTCTATATTTGCTGACTCCGGTGAAGACCGCGTTTTGCCAAAATTCCCGCTTGATTCGTTAATTTTTGCTCCGCTTAAAAATCGTATCGTGGTACGTTTGTAATTTTATAATCAGAAAAATCGTATTGAGGTATTCATACGTGTGTCCAGGATAATGGTTATCAGATTTTTTTAAAAGGGGAATGAAATGAGCCAGGAAAATTTTCACTCTTTTTCTCCGGATTATTTAGTATTACAACTCGTATTTTTCCATTCGCCATTTTTGAATTCATGATCAGAATCAGGTATTAATACTCAATCTTCTCCTAAATCCCTGTTATTGAAAGACAAAAGATTCATAGACTGGTTATGGAAGAATTATTCTAAACCCATACGCTTATGTTCTTTGATCTGCACGCACACCCTTCACTGAAATCTTTTTTAACCAACGGCAAGGTGAATTGCTGGCATTATGTGAATACGGGTCTTCTAAGTGACCTGGCGTCACAATGCAGCTTAAGCCAGATGAACAATGGAAGAGTAAAAATTGTCGTGGCCGCCCTTCATCCCGTGGAGCGCCCTTTCTGCGCCCCTCACTTTCTGAAAACAGGGCTCCCCTACTTTTCTCTTCTTGACGGAGCCTTTTTAAGAAAAATGGAAAGGAAAAAAATATCCTACTATGCTTTATTAAAAGCCGAATTAGCTCACATGGAGCAAAGCGAGAATTATAACAATCAATCATTCCAGTTCGTGAATTCTTTCGAGGACATATCGGACGACAAGGCTAATCTTGTTTTGAGTGTGGAAGGAGGACATGCTTTCATCGATACCAGCAGCAATAACCACAACGAAATATGTAAAGACCTTCTGAAAAATTTCAGGGAATTTAAAAAGCTTCCTCATCGTCTGCTGTTTGTTACCATGACACACCTTTCACAAGGCATGCTTTGCACACATTCATTCGGCATGAAGATGCTGCTCATGTTCCGCGATAAGCGGTTTTACCCCAAAGGAAGCGGACTGACTGACTGCGGAAAGGAATTTATCCGGGAAGCATTGAGCACGCAGAATGGAAAAAGAATTCTGATCGACATCAAACATATGAGCCTGCGCACAAGAAAGGAATTTTATGATATGCGGAAGGAGGAATTTCCGGATGTTCCGATCGTTGCCTCACACATGGGCATTGCCGGTTGTTCCATTTATAAAATCCCTATACACAGCGTTATCTTCAAGGCGAAATTATTCAGCTTCATGAAAGAGCGGCAAAAGTACAAAGTAAAGTATTATAAGCTGCCTGGCTTATTTAACACCTATTTTAATCCGGCCATGATCAACCTGTACGATGAAGAGATTACGGAAATCGTAGAGTCTTCGGGTCTTATCGGCGTTTCTATGGACAAAAGAATTCTCGGCTATGGCGGAGGAGCCAAAGATTTCTACAGTTTCGACGAGTTTAATAATTACTACAAGGATTTTATCGAGAAACACCGCCTGATAAAGACCCGGGAGAAGATCGATATAAACAAAGAAGATGATTTTGATGAAGAGGAACAATATGCGATTTATGATAAAGGTCCGCTGGATCCGCAGCATCAGTTCAAATATGTGTGCAATAATATTGTCCACATCGTAAAAGTCGGCGGAGAAAAAGCCTGGGATTGTATCTGCCTGGGATCCGATTTTGACGGGCTGATTGATGGCATCGATCCTGTTCCTAACGTTGCGAGTTACTACAACCTTGAAAAAGCATTAATCGATCTTCTTCCTGAATTCATCAAAGAGGCTGGAATTCCTATGCCCGCCGATATTGAGAAAACGGTCAAAAAGATCGTCTATGAAAATGGCTACGAATTTCTCAGGAGAAATTTCAAGTAAGGAATGTGCTATCCGGAGATCCTTAGTTCTTGCATCAGCTCCGAAAAGATCCGGTAAGAATTTATCCGATCCTGATGATGATAAATATGGGAAGCGACCATGAGTTCATCCACTCCCGTTTTTTTAAGAAAGTCTTCGGTCTGGCTCTTTACACTTTCTTTACTGCCTATGAAGGCATACTTCAGCATATTCTGGAAAGCAGGCTCAAGAGAGATCTTCTTTAAGTCAGGCGTCATGTCAGTGGGTTCCTGCATATAATCACGATGGCCTGTGAGTATGCCATAAATCATCCGGATCAGGGACGTTGATATTTTTTCAGCTTTCTGATCGGTATCCGCGGCAATCACATTGATGCCTGCAATGGTATATGGCTCCTGTAAAAATTCCGAAGGCTTAAACTGATTGTAGTAAATATCCAGCGCCTCGAATAAATGGGTGGGCGCAAAGTGGCTGGCAAAGGCATAGGGCAAGCCTTTACTTGCTGCCAGTCGGGCACTGTCGGTGCTGGAACCTAAAATATAAATGGGTACTTCCACTCCTTCAGCGACGGTGGCCCGCACTTCCGATCGCCGGTTATCCAGGGAGAAATAAGTCTGGATCTGGCTGATATCATCCGCAAAATGATAGACTGCCTTCATCCTGTCGGAACGGATGGCATGTGCTGTTACCTGATCGGTGCCAGGCGCTCTTCCTAATCCCAGGTCGATGCGGCCCGGATAAAGTGAACCCAGGGTGCCGAATTGTTCTGCCACTATTAATGGTGAATGGTTCGGCAGCATAATTCCTCCGGAGCCAACCCGGATGTTCTTCGTTCCGCCGGCTATATGACCGATCAGAACCACGGTTGCGGAGCTCGCAATGCTGATCATATTGTGATGCTCGGCCAGCCAGAAACGATGGTAGCCCAAGGCTTCGGCTTTCCTGGCCAGATCCAGGCACTTTTCAAAAGTTTCGCCAATGCTGCATCCTCTGGCAACGCTGGCCAGCTCCAGTATGGAATAGGAAATATGCTTTTGAATCGTGCTCATCCTGTTAATAATTTGATTCTACAACAAATATAATCCGCAATTGTTGCTTTCCGCCTGATCAGGGAAAGTAACTGTTGAAAATTAAAATGATACAGGGAAATTACGCTTGTGGAGGAGACGTCGAACTCCGCTGGTGATATGTTTTATTCATACTTCCTGCAGCATTAGTATAATTATTTTATTCTTTCTCCCTAAATTGTATCAATAATTCTGATCGATATGCAGACTGCGCCACAAAACATTGCTTTCACTCCCTACGAAAAATTTGTCATTACCATTCTTACCATCCTTCAGTTTACCATCATCCTGGATTTTATGGTGCTGTCGCCCTTAGGCGCCATCGTGATGCCTCAGCTTCATATCGGCACCGCGGACTTCGGGCTCATCGTTTCGGGTTATGCGTTCAGCGCAGGCGCTTCCGGACTTCTGGCGGCGGGCTTTGCCGATAAGTTCGACCGGAAAAAACTTCTGCTTTTCTTTTACGTGGGTTTTATTGCCGGCACTTTCCTCTGTGCCGTTGCTGACTCGCATCGTTTTCTGCTGGGCGCAAGAATTATCACGGGAATATTCGGAGGTGTACTGGGTTCGGTAGGCTTTGCCATCGTAACAGATCTTTTCAGAATGGAGGTCAGAGGAAGGGTGATGGGATTTATGCAGATGTCTTTTGCCGCCAGCCAGGTGCTGGGAATTCCCCTTGGTCTGTATATGGCTACCCACTTTGGATGGAGCTCCCCTTTCTGGCTTATCGCAGGGTTCAGCATTATTGTAGCTGTACTGGTTTTTATTTACATGAAACCGGTTACCGAACATCTGAAAGTAAAGTCCGACAGAAATCCTTTTCTTCATCTTATTAAAACGCTTTCTGAAAAACGCTATTTCGTCAGTTTTGGCGCCACAGCCCTGCTTGCCATCGGCGGGTTCATGCTGATGCCTTTCGGCAGCGCTTTTTCCACGCAAAACCTCGGGGTAAAAGTGGAAAATCTTACCATTCTCTATGCCATTACCGGTGCATTCACGATGATCTTCGGACCTCTGATCGGAAAGCTCAGCGATAAGGCCGGCAAATATAAAGTGTTCATGATGGGCACTTGTGTGAGCATGGTCATGGTCTTGATTTATACCCATCTTGGCCTTACTCCCTTTTGGATGGTCGTCGCGATCAATGCCATGCTGTTTGTCGGCATTACCTCCAGGATCATCACGGCTTCAGCCCTTACCAGCGCTATTCCCAGCTTGCAGGACAGGGGAGCTTTCATGAGCGTGAACTCATCCATACAGCAGATCTCGGGAGGTATCGCTGCCGCTGTAGCAGGAACCATTGTCATTGAAACCAAGACCGGACTTGAGAATTACGATGTGCTGGGTTATGTGACCATTGTCGCTGCCCTGGTAAGCATCGGACTTCTTTACTTCGTTAATAAGCAAGTGGAGTCAGCGTCTGTTGCAAAACCTCAGGAAAAAGTGCTTTCGGAGGCGTAGTTGTTCTTTATACATCATACGCATTCATTTGCTTCGTGAGCAAGCTATGTGGTAAATGCCTGTAAAAATGAGTATCTTAAGTCCGATGCTTCGATTATGTATACCTTTCCATAAACAAAGGTGCTTTTTAGTATTTTTATTTCTGTTGTTGGGATATATGGGAAATGGATATGCTGCCGGCAGATCTTCACCTTCCCCTTCCCCTGCAGGTGTTGTTCCCGCCAATAAGCCGGTAAAAGGTAACAGAGGAATTAGTGATGGAAAAAAGCAGAAAAGTTTCGGGCACGACCTGGAAGTTTTTCTAAACTGGTGCCTGGTAATTCTTGGTATTATGGCTCTTGCCGGTATCTTTTTTTTATTTCTGGGTATAAGACATCATTCATGGATCCTTATCACGCTGGGCGCCATTCTCCTTGTTCCTCCTGCTATTGTTAGCTTTTTCCTTATTATCTGGTAACGATCTAAAAAGCCTATGAAAATTTTTGAAAAAATTATTCTCACACTTGTAGTCCTGATGATCCTTGTCAGATTGCTGTTTCACATTCCTTTTACAGGTGTTTTTCTCCTGCTCTCCATCAGCGTTCTTTCGCTTGTGTATCTTTTCGGAAGCTGGTATTTTTTTTCCGGAGAAGGATTGGCAAAAAATACCGCTGTGTCTGTTGTATCCGGCCTGGTTTTTTTCATTGCTCTCATTGGAGTTCTTTTTAAACTGATGCTCTGGCCTTTTGGAACTGTACTGACCTATATGGGGAGCTTTTTTGGAATCGGTTTGTTTGTTGTTCTGCTGCTACCTGGTTTCCTTTTCAGAAAGTCTGTTCCTGAAGAACGGCATTATTATTCCTGGATATTAAAAAGAGCCTTCGGTATAATTGGTATCTGCATAGCGCTTGCATTTACGCCCATCAAAACCCTCTGTATTCTTTATCATCCCGACGATCCTGAATACGTGCGGCTTTTCACTAAGGCTTACGATGGACAAAGCGAACGCGACTGGGAAGAATTTCACGCGTACAGGAAAAGCAAAGAAAAGGCTGCAGAATAATTGCCGGCTATGAGCAGAAGAAAAATAATCCTGTTGTCATGCTTCGTGGTCGCTGCAACCCTGCTGTTTCTTCTTTGGAGTAAATACAGGTTTGTCTTCAATGCGCAGCCAGCTCTCAGCAATAAAAATTATTCCCTTACACTCGACTCGGTCAGAATGGTCAGGAAGAAATTATATAAAGAGAAAGCCTCCGCCCAAGTGCTTGAAAAGAAATTTATAGCGCTTATGAATACAAAAATTTTCCCTTACTGGTATGGCACCAAGTGGGATTTCTACGGCACTACGCAGAAGCCGAATGAGGGAAGCATCGCCTGCGGTTATTTTGTAACCACAACACTCAGAGATGTGGGCATTCCGATTAACCGTACTAAAATGGCTCAATGTGCTTCCGAAGAAATGATCCGCAGCCTTGCTTCCAAAAAATACATACAGACCTTTTCCGGAATGGATATCAAAGAATTTGAAAAGAGACTTATCAAATCAGGTAAAGGTTTATATGTCGCAGGACTTGATAAGCACACGGGCTTTATTCTGATTAGTTCGGAAGGGAATTATTTTATCCATTCCACAGGTATATTTCCTTTCCAGGTCGTTAAAGACAAACTTACCGAATCTCCCCTGATGGTAGCTTCAAAATACCGTGTGACGGGAAAGATCAGCGCCGATGAGGGCTTTCTGAAAAGATGGGTGGAGAACGGACAGTGAATTTAATGAATCTAGATTAGTCCTTTCCAGCTTCCGGAACTTCTGGCAGCCTTAAAGCAGGTTTTGTAAAACTCCAGGACTATTTTTTCAGGATGCCTGGCCGTTCTTACGTCGGAGTATGGCAATATAAATTCCCTGATTACGTCATGGTAAAATGCCTCTCCCGGTTTGATCTGAGAATTTCTGTAATTTTCCGGTTCCGGATATGCGTAGGAATAGAAAGCTGCTTCTCCAAGTCCTTCGCCGCCCCAGAAACCAAAGCTTGCCAGCTCGGAGTTATAGGCTTCCACCATCACGTTCCTTCCGACATTCGGAACTCCCGGATGCTCGGGCGCGCCTTTTCCTGAAA
>JBJMLY010000358.1:0-2674 GCA_045805025.1 Cytophagaceae bacterium
TCAAAATGCCCAAAATGGATGGGCTTGAGTTCCTGGAAGTCTTCAAAAGTATAGGAGAGAAAAATAAAACCATCGTGTACCTGATGCATACAGCTCCTCTTACGCCTGCCCAGAAGCAAAGAATCGACAAGGTTTATCTGAGCGGGAATATTGAAAAGCCTCTTACCAAAGAAAAAATGGCGAAAATTATTTCCGCCCATTTTTAATCTTATTCCTTAGCAGTTTTTTTTCTTTTCAAACCTTTATAAGGATCGTATCCATTCATTTCTTTGGCATAATATCCTGAACCGTTGTATTCCCTGATTTCCGGATTCTTAAGGCATTCAGTCGAGCAGGCGCCTTTCATCTCCCATCCGCAATTTTCACATACAGGCACATGAAGATTACAGCCTGGATTGGCACAATTGATCATCCGGTCGCATTCAATGCCGCAAATATGACAACTGGAAATGACCTTAGGATTTACTTTATTGATATCGGCAATAATTCTATTGTCGAAAACATAGCATTTGCCCTCAAAATCCTCCCCTTTCTCTTCGATTCCATACTTAATAATGCCTCCATGCAACTGGTAGACATTCTCAAAACCTTGCTCAAGCAGATAGGCACTGGCTTTCTCGCATTTAATGCCTCCGGTACAATAGGTAATTACTTTTTTACCCTTATACTTTTCAAGCTCCTTTACTTTATCGGGGAAGTCGCGGAAGTTTTCGATATCCAGGGTTACCGCATTTTTGAAACGACCTACCTTGTGTTCGTAGTTGGAACGGACATCCAATATCACCACATCTTCTCCATCCTTCATCTTTTTAAATTCGGAAGGCTCCAGGTGAATGCCTGTTTTTTCATACGGCTTCACATGCCGAAGTCCTGAATGAACAATTTCAGACTTCACGCGCACATGAAGTTTTTTAAAACCATGCACATCGGAATATTCAATTTTAAAATCGATGGATGAGAAGCGGGGATCTGCCTTCAGGGCTTCCATATAGCGAGTGCAGCTTTCCACCGTACCGGAAATGGTACCGTTCAGGCCTTCGGCGGCTATAATGATCCTTCCCTTTATTTCGAGGGAAATACAAAAGAGGTGATGCTGCTCCCTGAAAGATTCAGGATCTTCAATCGGGGTATAGCAATAATACAGGAGTATCTGATACTTTTTCATGTAACTGCTTAGTTTCAGTCTAAGTGTTAATAGTTGAAGTAAAACCTCTGAGCCCAATGCCCAGATCTTACAAATTTAGGAAATTTTAAGGGATTGTTCCAATACCTTGGTTATTAAGGCGCTCTCCCTTTGCCATCCGTTAAACTACGGATATGAACAATCGGTCTTAAAACGGATTTTTGTAATCGCCAGACCTTACCTCATGCCCGGAAAATTATTGATCCTGCTTTATACCCTGCTGATTTCTACCATGGCTGTCTGCCAGAATCAAGACAGTTCAAACAGCCGGCCGTTAACGTTCATAGGCTTTGCCGATGTGTACTTTGCCTATAATATGAATCAGCCGGGCAGCCACCGCCAGCCTGACATTATCTATTCCCACAACCGGCATAATGAGATCAATCTCAACAATGCCGTGATCGGCATTCAATATAATAAGGAGAACCTCAGATCCGCCATCAGTTTTCATACGGGAACCTATGTGCAAGCCAATTACGCGTCGGAGCCTTCAAGTCTCCGGCATATCTACGAAGCATATGTCGGCTACAGTCCTTGTAAAAAAGTATGGCTGGATGCAGGAATTTTTTCATCGCATATTGGTTTTGAATCTGCCTTATCTATTAACAACCCTACTTTATCAAGATCGATGATGGCTGAAAACACCCCTTATTATGAAACAGGGCTTAAGCTGACATACACACCCAATGAGAGGCTGAGTTTTTGCGGACTTATCCTGAACGGCTGGCAGAACATCGCGGAGAACAATAACAATAAGGCTATAGGAAGCCAGGTTCAGTACAAACCTGCCGGTAATATCCTGTTTAATTCAAGCACCTTTATAGGCAAAGAAACTCCAGGCTACGACACCGTTTCTTCCATGCGCTACTTTCACAATTTTTATAACCAGATGGAGTTCGGAAGATTCAGCATTACCGCTGCCTTTGATATAGGATTCCAGAACAAAAGAAATGAAAAAGGTTCTTATCTATGGTACAACCCGAACCTGATCCTAAGAACAAAAACAGGAGATAAAACAGCTGTAAGCCTAAGGATGGAATATTATCATGACAAGCTCGGAATCCGGATCAACTATAATATTGCCGGAGGCTTTCAGACCATCGCTCCATCGCTTGGATTTGATTATTGCCCCATGGAAAACTTTATGTGGCGACTGGAAGGAAAAGTCTTTCAATCGAAAAATAAAATTTTCACAAAAGATAACACCCCAACTTCCACAGAAGGGCTGATCCTTACCTCGATGGCCGTGAAATTTTAAAAGAAATTACCCGTTTACAACCTTGGCAGGATTTCCAAATACAGTCTGGCCTGGCTTTACATCTGAAATCACGACAGATCCTGCACCTACTCTGGCATCCTTTCCGATCGTAACCCCGGAGACAATAACCGACCCGGAACCGATAAAGGCTCTCTTCCCTATCTTCACTCCTGAATTGATAACAGTGTTAGCTCCTACCTGTACAAATTCATCGAGCTCTGCATCGAAATCAA
>JBJMLY010000359.1:0-3636 GCA_045805025.1 Cytophagaceae bacterium
CTTATATATATTGGACTATGGATATATCTTTTGAAAACCCATCGTAAAAATGTGGATGATGAAGTAAGAATGAGTTATTTCAATATTACATCCGTCTTTATGGGTTTAATAATATTCAGACATATCCTGTATTTCATTGCATCTTGATATCCCTATAAAAAAAACCGGAAACAAATGAATGTTCCCGGTTTTCTATAATTAGTTCTCTTGTTTTTTTACTTTTTTTTCTTCGGCTTCGGCTCTTTTGGTGCTTTCACTCCTTTTGCTTTAAGTGAAGCGAAGATCGGGGTGTTTTTCTTCACAAGATCTGCCTTTACCAGCTTGCCTGATTCTGTAAGCTGATCTTCGGTCCAGCCTCCGGTGCCCGCAGCGCCGGGTTTTACGATGGATGCAGTTTCTTCCTTATCCGCTACCGACCAGTTTGCGTAGCTGATCTTATACTTGTCCATCCAGTCATACCATTCCTGAGTATGGGGCGGGTCAAATTTACCATTGCCTGACGCATCGCAGGTTCCGTATTCGGATACAAAAAGGCATATGCCGTTTGCCATCGCCTTCTGAGCTTCGTCTCTCAGCCATTTACGGTGTGTAGCGGCATAGAAATGCAGTGTGTATACGGTGTTTTTATCACTGAGCTTATCCTGTGAAGCTTCATACACAAGTTGTGACCATTGTCTGGTACCGGCTATGATGATGTTGTCGGGGTCGATTTCACGAATGGCTTTGATCACGCCTTCTGAATAAGGTTTCAGGTCCTTTGACCAGCTCAGGTCATCTTTCAGTGGTTCGTTATAAATTTCATACAGTACATTAGGATATTTACCATACAGTTCCGCCATCTCGGCAAAGAACCGCTGAGCCTGCTCAGGATTCTTATGCGCTTCGTGACTGTGGTAATCGATGATCACATAAATGCCAAGATCGATGCAGGCGTCAACCACGGCAATTACTTTCGCTTTTTCACGTTCCGGACTAGAAGCATAACCGCCCATATCTACACCCATGGCAGCTCTTACAACCGTACATTTCCAGTCATCCCGAAGCCATTTGATACAGTCGGCATTGTAATACTGTGCCATCCACTGGCTCCAGAAAAGGGACATTCCGCGAAGCTGTACCGTATCTCCGTACTGACTCATGATGTAATTTCCTTTCACGGAAAGCTGTCCGTACTTCGCCACAATGGTAGTCTGACCGAATACATTTATCTGGCAGCATAAGAGCAGGGCCGACAGAGCAACAATTAGTTTAATCTTTTTCATTCTCATTGGTTTGTTAAAAATCGTCTTGGTTTAGTTCAATAACCTAATATAAGAAAAATTCGCTGATATGGTAACTTGTCTTTATATTCACTTTTTTAATCATTCAGAAAAACTACTTTATCAATATTAAACCTCAATTTTTTACTATGAAAAAAGCATTCATAGCAGATATGGCTATAACACGGGGCTTTACTATTACCCAATCAATCAAAGCAATAAATAAGCCATTATTATAATGAAAAGGAATGATTATCTCCTGGTATTATCATCTGGTCTGCTCATGGCTCCCGATGATAAACTGGACGAAACGTTGAATCTCGTTGGTCAGCAATACGAATTGTATGAGCCGGGCAAGCCTCAGACTGTATCCCTGGGCGTAATTGATTCGGCAGGAAAAATTTCAGGCTTTGCAGCCTGGATGAAATCGCTGCGTAAACAAAAGATACAGCGTCTTAAGATATCTTGTCTCTCTCATCAGCGGGAAGGCCTTCCTGCTCATATGGCTGCCGCCTTTGCCGGAGCCGAAGACTACGTGATGGAGATTAGTACACCGGAAAGTCACCGGGCTTATGTGATGAAGGTTCGCTTCAGTCCAGCTTACCAGCTTTCAGGACAAGATTTTATCGATCTGATTGATGCACAGAAGAACAAGGCTCAGCTTTGGGATAGAATCACCGAGCTGGTTTCAGAATTTGTACAGATGAATGCGATTGATGGATTTCATCCATCAGGCACCCGGGAATTTTTGCTGAGTGCTGAAGGCCAGCAGGTTTTTGAGTTTATGACATCGCAGCTTATCCAGGAAGTGCAGATCGAATCGCAGATCTATGATGTTGCTTTTAAAATTCCTCCCGCTCAAAAGGAATTGTTCTTTCTGTCCGACCCGCCTTTCGGGGAACAGGAAAAGGATCCGGTTTTTCTTTACCCTGTCAAAGAAGTGAATGCCGATCAACTATTGCTGCTGGTCAGGGAACAGGGATTTGAAGAAGAAATATGGAACGCACTCGAACATGAATGCCGGGAGTATCCGCAGGAAGAAATCCCTTCTTTAAAAGCCTCTGAATGGCCCGGTCAGTTAAAGAATTTCCATATGGCTTTGCTGCAGCAGGTCTCAGGCATCGTGTGCCGGGTTATTGCTGTTCTCTGTGAAGAGCGTGAAATAAAACCGGTAATCCCTCCTGCCCTTAAAGATGTGATCGGTCCGGATGAACTGGAAGAAAAGCGTGCTCAGGCCAGAAGCAAGCCTTATGATCTATGGCTCTTGGATGGCAATAAGGACCCTTGGGAAATCTATTATTATGAAGAGGTGCCGGGTTTTATTTCCGAACCTGTCAAAGGAATGGCTGAAGCACAAAAAGAATTTCTGGATGCACTGCAAAAGGCTGAAAATTTTGCAGTTAAAATCCAGAGCCCTTTTGAGGAAGCGTTTAAACTCGGCGCTTACTTTTTAAGCGGAAAGGTTCCTGCCGGTCATTTTGATCATCAGCATGGCGCAGCAATCGAAAAGGATCTGAAGCAAAAAGGATATTCGGACAGAGCCTTAGAAAATGCCGGCGATGTGGTTTACTACGGAGAGGTACTGGAAATATGCGGCTGGCCTGCAGATAAAATATACGGTATTCTTTCGTTAAGTATTTCGGATGTATTCGGCGGCATGGGATCCTGGAATGATCTGTATATGGAAACCGAAGAAGAGAATCAGATTTATCAGGAAGTTTCTTCTAAGCTTTTTGAAAGTCTGAAGTCCTATTTTGCAGCGCTGCTGTCGGTTGAAAGGTTGTAGTGGGTAGTGAGTAAAAATCCGCACACACGAGGATGACGAAGATATACTCAATACTCACGACTAAAATTCACGACTAATACTCAATCTTATCCTCTTTTTTCCTCCACTCCTCAAACGCTTTGGCTGCTTCCTTTTCTCCTATTCTGATCATAGGAATTTTGCGGGAGTCTAAATCGACGCTGATCTCATCGTAGATCAGGGAGTCGTCAAAACCAATGTTGGCGGCATCTTTTCTTGTATTACCAAAATAAACCCGGGCAGGCCTGGCCCAGTAAATGGCACCGAGGCACATCGGGCAAGGTTCGCAGCTGGTATAGATTTCACATCCGTCCAGCTGAAAAGTATTCAGATTTTTGCAGGCGTCCCGGATGGCTACTACTTCGGCATGAGCGGTAGGATCGTTGCTCGAAGCAACCTGGTTGTGTCCTTTTCCTACGATTATTCCGTCTTTCACCACGATGGCTCCGAATGGGCCACCCTTGTTCTCCCGCATTCCCTGGAGAGACAGAGCAATCGCCTCATTCATGAAGTTTAATTCCTGTTCCATCGGCAGTCAGTATTTTATTTGCTGACAGTCTTCAGCAACGGACC
>JBJMLY010000360.1:0-8635 GCA_045805025.1 Cytophagaceae bacterium
GATAGTATAAATTCTCGTAACGGGTATCGGAGGAGTCCAGATGGTTTGTGATAAACTCGCTTTGGGCCAGTCTTTGTCTTTTCTCGCCAAGAATTCTGTCCATCGACCAGACGGTCAGGAACTGGGTGAAACCTTCGTCCAGCGAAGCCCGGTACGTTTCGTTGGAGCCTACCATTCCATAAAACCACATATGCCCGACTTCATGTGCCAGCAAACTCTGGTGCTGAGGGTACGTTCCATTGTCCAGAGTCAGCATCGGATATTCCATGCCGTCCCTTGCATCCGCGACGATGATCTTGGGCCAGTTGTACATGCCAAAGTCTTCGGAATAAACCTGTATAACCCTGGCCGTATAGTACGCCGATTCCTGCCAGCGTGCCGCATGCGGCTCCTGGGCCAGCGCGATAATACGTATGCCGTTCCAGTTCACTTCTCCGATCCGGTACATAGGATCGGCCGTAAAGGCGAAGTTGTGTACATTCTCGGCATGGTAGTACCAGGTTTTGGTCTTTCCTTTCTCCCGGGGAATGATGACGGAAGGAGCCTCGTTAAAAGGTTTCTTGGCAAAATTTCTCAGGTCGAGCTTTTCACGGAGTTCCAGAGGCATAACCATGTCGGCATTGACGAGCTCCCCGGTCGCTTCGACGATATATTC
Source organism: Cytophagaceae bacterium (assembly GCA_045805025.1). GTDB lineage: Bacteria > Bacteroidota > Bacteroidia > Cytophagales > Cytophagaceae > DATMOV01. Next base: position 656 of record JBJMLY010000360.1, read on the forward strand.
CTGCGGAAAGGTCAGGGCCACATCGAAGGTACCGAAGTCACCGTAAAATTCTTTGTCAAGATGCTGCTCGGTTTCCCAGCCGAATTTATGATCGTATACGGCGATGGCAGGATACCATTGCACCCCATCGAAATGCTTGTAGCCGAATGATTCGAATTCCTTCATCCGTCTTCTCATGGTCCCGCTGTCGAAATAAGTTTTGAAGTCCATCGTGACGACCACAGAGTCGCCTGATTTCAGAGGAGCGTTCAGCAATACATTCATCACGGTATTATCGAGGATGGATTTTACATTTTCTCCGTTAACCCTGATGTTGTTGGTTTGTGTGCCGAGACCCTGTTTTTCGTATTTGCCGAATTTTACTTTGATGTCGTTGTTTTTATTAAGATCATCGTAATAGGAGCCTGGCTGAAAGGCATTCTGGATCAGGTGAAAATATAATTCGGTGAGGGGGAAAGGGGAGTTATTCCAGTAGGTAAGCTTGTAAGCACCGTCAATAAGATCCAGCGAGTCGTCTACCGTAGCCATAATCTCATAATGCACATCCTGTTGCCAGTAACCTGGATGAGGAAGTTTGTTTTTCCAGTAAAACTTATTGCCGGCTGTACGGAATTTGTTGGCAGGAAAAACAGATTGTGCCTGGGCTGCAAATGTGAAAATAAGAAGAGCAACAATCAAAAAAAATCGGGTCATAAATCAGGATGTCAAACTATTCCAAAACCGGAAAGAGGTAATAAAGTTACGCTGCTTTCAGTAAAATAAAAAAAGTCAGGGGCGGCCTGACTTTTTTATCAAGAATTATTGTGAGTTACTCCATATGGATCTCGTAATACTTGCCTTTGTAAAGTCTGGTGATCCATAATTGTTTTTTAGTCGATCTGGTCACATCCCAGTGTTCGTTATTCAGGAAAGGACCTGAAAAAATTACTGAGGAGGAAAGTAGAAACAGTTCTTTTCCCTTGCTGCTGAATGACCAGGTTCCATTGCCCACCTGAGTGAGTCCGTTGATCTTATAATAAGCCTTCATATCGCTTCCTTTTCCATCAATTTTGAGGAAATAAGGACAGGTATCGCATTTGAAGGTGGCGGTTGAATCGGTACCATTAACGGTAATCTGATTCATTTGCCATTCCCCGTCGATCCGGGTTTTGTCTGAGGAGAAGGTGATAAAAGGACCGTCGTCGTATTTTCCGATCTGGCAGCCTGCGATTACCGCCACGCTCAGAACTAATAAGATTATGATATTCTTTTTCATAGTTAGCGTTGAATTTTGCTTATAAATTTACAAATAACTGATGCAAAATAAAAGAGCAGGGCCATACTTCGATAAATCCCTGACACTCTGGCCTAGTTTTGCTTTTTAAACAGATAGAATCGGTAAGTTTTGTATTTCATGAAGTTCTTTCCGCTTCTTTCACCCTTAAAGTGTTTGTTCTGCATCTTTTCAAGCTTCTTTTTGTATTTCCATTTCACGAGTTTGGTGATCAGCGGAAAACGGTCTTCAGCCAGCAGGAAAACCAGATTATAGGCAGGGAAGATGACTTCCATGCTCAGCATATTTACCAGGTCGATGGTAGGTGCTGTTTCTTTGGTTATATCCTGACTTGCCACTTCGGTAATCGGGTATTTTTTGATGACTTCCTGAAACTCCTTGAAGGAATGACCTCCTCCAAGCGGACTGTTACCTTCGGCCTCTGTTCTGAAAAAGTCACAGATCATGATATGCCCTCCCGGGTTAAGGAATTTCAGGGCGTTCTGAAACGATGAATCCATGTTTATATACTGGAAGCTTTCGCTGAACAGCACAAGGTCGTATGTTTTATGGGTGTTCAGGTCTTCAAATTTGGTTTGGAAGATCTGTGCCTTATCGCCGATCAGCCCTCTGGCGTGTGCGGTAAGTATTTTGCCGGGTGAAACGCAGTCCACTTCGTATCCTCTCTTAATAAGCTCCTGAGCTGTTTTCCCGGATCCGCAGCCTACGTCCAGAATTTTTTTAGTGCCGGCTGGAATCTGCGAAAACAGGTTGTCGGCATAATTCTGCTGTGCCTTTGCAAGGTTCGCAATATCGGTTTCGAGGTTGTTGTTGAATAAACCGTAGTGGAGGTATTCCGATTTAAGAAAAAATTTAAAAATTAAAAGCCCGATCTCAAGCCCAACTTCTTTGGAATCCACTTTTTTAATTTTCTTACTCATTAGGTATAGTTTTTTAGGTAGTTGTTTATTTTTTCCGGCCGGGATGGGCTGATAATAACCTATCCTGACCTGAAAATCCGGTCCCGGAGGAGCCAGATTAGTTTAAATATAGGACTATTTTATGGCCTGATCCTACAAAAACGAGTCTTTTCTGTTATCTGCGGCAATATTTCTCAAGCTGTTCCTCGCTTCCTTCTATGTCCATTTCTTTTGATTTCTCCCAATCCCTGCATGCTCCGGTGGAATCTCCCATGGAAATCTTTGAAAAAGCCCTCCAGAAAAAATGCTTACCTTCTTCCGGCTCTATGGCGATCAGTAAGGAAAGTTCATCCGTGCATTTCTGATAGAAGCCCAGGCCCATGTTGGCAAGGGCTCGGCCATACCGGGCATCCGGGAAGGAAGGATTTCGGGAGATGATCAGATCGTAATCGTCGAGTGCTGTCTTGTAATGGTGAAGTTTGAACGCATTGATCTCCGCCCGGAGAAAATAAATGCTGTCATTCGCATGATTCAGGCTGATTGCCTGATCCAGATCCTGGGCCGCCTGCTCGTAGAGTTCCATGTTGAAGCAGCATTTCGCCCTTCGGTAAAATGTATTCCAGTGGTTGGGACTGCTGTAGCGGATGGCCGCCGAATAATCGGGAAGTGCAGACCGGTAATTTGAAAAAGCCTTTAGCTTCAGATCAGCTCTTCGCTTCCACGCTTCTCCGAATTTATCATCGTAATCAAGAGCCTGTGAATACAGTTCCATCGCCGCCATATAGCGTTTTTCTTTTTCGGCTTCCAGTCCTTTGTTAAGGGAGAGTTCTGCAGAATAATGATTCATGTAGTTGTAAAAAAATACACATACTACCATGAACACCAGAAAACCTGCTCCGCTGATCCACCAGATCTTCCGTTCCTTTCTTCGTTCCTTTTCTTTCCTCATTCTTGCTTCATGGGCCGCTTTGGCTTTTTTCTGCTGATTGGCTTTATGGAAGGAGGGAAAGCCCGGTGATTTTCTGTCTTTGCTGGTCGATGTTCCGCTGGCCCTGTACCTGAGCTTCAGATCATAAAGAGATCTCCTGGCGGGATTGGAAAGAGTCTGGTAGGCTGAATTGACTTGTTTGAATTTTTCTTCATAATACGCTTCCGAGCCATTGTGCTTGTCAGGGTGAAATTCCTTAGCCAGCTTTTTATAAGCCGCCCGGATCTCTTCCTGACTCGCAGTCATAGTAAGGCCCAGTATATCGTAATGATTCATGTTTGGTTGATAGTTGTTAGTTACTGTCATGCTGAGTGGAGTCGAAGCATTTTTTGTTATTGTGAGGATGTCCGCTTTAACCAACAAGTCTTCGACTCCACTCAGACTGACATTAATTAATATCTCAATTTAACACAATCTAAATTTCTTTCCCGGCATACTTTTAACGAGGCCTCTGAACTCAAGGTTCAGGAGTAAGGCTGCCAGCTTGCCCACCGGTATCTGCGATTTCCAGCTCAGATCGTCCAGCAGCAGACCATCTCTTCCCAGCAGCAGATTCACTACCTTGCTTTCATCCGCATCCAGATCGTTGTATTCCTGTTTCCGCGGAACAGAATTTTGGTTTTGACCTTCCCAGTTCATCATCCTGATCAGGTCAGTAGCGGAAGTCAGTATATGGGCCTTGTGTTCCCGGATCAGCATATTGCAGCCTTCCGAATAGTTGTCTCCGATTCTCCCCGGTACGGCAAACACTTCCCGGTCGTAGCTGGAAGAAATTTCGGCGGTGATCAGGGCGCCTCCTTTTTCAGCGGCTTCGGCAACAATGAGCACATCGCACATGCCGGCGATAATCCTGTTTCTGGCAGGAAACTTAGGCGCATCGGGTTTGGCGCCGAAACGGTTTTATGTAATCAGTCCGCCCATGTTCGCCATTTTTTTCGCCGTCTCCCGGTGTACGGAAGGATAAATGATGTCAATGCCGCTGGCCATCACGCCGATCGTCTGCAGGTTATTGGACAGCGAAGCCTTGTGTGCTGTAATGTCAATCCCATAGGCGAGCCCGCTGATGATGAGGGGAGAGAACGGGGCCAGATCGGCCACCAGTTTCTCTACCATTTCTTTCCCGTAATCTGTGGCTTTCCGGGTGCCCACAATGCCTACTGTTCTGGGAGGGTTCAGATCGGCATTGCCATAATAATAAAGAAGCGTGGGGGCGTCGGCGATATGCTTCAGCCTTTCGGGGTAATTTTTATCGGTATAGAACAGAAGCTGCGTGCCGTTTTTTTGGGCCAGATTCAACTCTTTTTCCGCTTCCTTTAAAATGTTTTGATGAATGATTGCTTCGGCCAGCACTTCTCCGATGCCGGGGATCTTTTTGAGTTTTCCCTTGCTCTGTCGGAAGATATTTTCCGAGGAGCCACAATAGCTTACCAATTGCCTTGTAAGCATGCTGCCGATACCGGGCAGCATGCCGACGGCAACATCGTAAAGCTGAGTTTCGCGGCTCACCTCATGCGTGTCGTTGTTTTGTTGTACTAGTTCCATGCTGTATAGTTGTCAAATCGAAGGTGTCGTTCTGAGAAAAGGAAAAATGTAAAGATGCAAAAATCGGGAGGGCCAGGCTGATGTGGAAACGGAAGAGCATGAAATCTTAGGGGAGGTTTTTTTTAAGTTCGATTAAAAAACTCTTCACTTTTTCAAGGGAACGGATCATCTCAAATTTGTCTTTCACCTTTACTTTATCAGCCTTGATGATTTCTTTGGCGCCCTGCAGGGTATAGCCTTTTTCCTTGACCAGGTGGTAAACCATCCGGATGCTTTCGATATCATCTCGGGTAAATTGCCGGTTGCCTTTTTTATTTTTTTTCGGATTGATAATCTCAAACTCCGTCTGCCAGAAGCGGATGAGTGATGGAGCGACCTTAAAGATCTCCGCCACTTCGCCGATGGTGTAATAAAGCTTTTCGATTTGTTTTTCCTTGTACGGCAATGTCTTTATTTTTTAGTGATGATACCTTCGTTGCTGATGTTCAGTCCGATTTCAGGGAAGTCTGTCTGGGTCAGCTCTTTGATTTTAAGGGCTGCTGCTTTATTACTGTCAATCACGGGCCCGCCTTCGCCTAATTGCGCGATCGAAATGATTTCTCCTTTGATGAAATTTCCTTTTTTGTCCGTATAAATTTTGATGATGGGAGCAAAGCCATTTTCTCCCGCTAGATTAAATCGTCCGTAGGTAGCGAAGTTACCCATGCTGTAGATGATGAATTTACCTTTGTAATAATCGATGGCCCTAGTCACATGGGGCCCATGCCCGAAGATCACATCGGCGCCTGCGTCAATCATCTTGTGGGCGAATTCGTACACATTGCCCCGGTCTTCGCCGTAAAAGATCTCTGTATGGCGTGTCACGTGCTGATGAGTTCTGCCTTCGGCTCCTCCGTGAAACGAAACGATTACGATGTCGCAAAGGGAGTCAAGCATGGCAACGATTTTTTTCGCTTCGGGAATATTGTTGATGTCGGGTGTACCGGTATTCGGAGAAAACGAAGCCAGGCCGTAACGGATCCCGTCTTTGGAAAGGATTACATAAGGCTGAGCCAGTGAACCCGAAGAAAGTATGCCGGCATCCTGTAGTGCTTTTATGGTGGTCAGACGCGCATCCGGACCGAAGTCGCCGCTGTGGTTGTTGGCGACGCTCATGAGGTCGAAGCCTGCGTCGGCCAGGTAAGTTGCGTAGCGTTCGGGCGATTTGAAAGCATAGCATTTGGTAGGGTCGGAGCACTTTTTAGGTGTTCCGACACCGTCGAATAAAGCGCCTTCCTGATTGCCGAAGGTGACATCGGCGTTTTTGAGAATATCCTTAACCGGTGTAAGAAGATCCTTTCCATCGTTGGGAGGCAGGTATCCGGCAGGATAGGTGGTTCCGAGCATAATATCTCCCACACCGATCAGCGAAATGGTATCCTTGTTGTCTGAAGTTTTGAGCGTGTCCAAAACCACAGAAGTATCCGTTGTTATTTTTTCCTGCTTGTTTGTATTGGAAGGCTGCTGCGCTTGTCCGCAGCTGCTGCACAGAAGAATAAAAGCTGAAAGTAGAATGGAAGTTCTGAATCGGTTCACCGGTTATGATTTAGGGAAAAGTAAAAATAAGGATTAATTGGGAAATAGAAAAAGGAATTAGGAGGGAGGAATTAGGAAAGAAGATTAAAGGTAAATTTTTGCAGGATCCGTATAATTTCCGCTGCTTTTGTCATCCTGAGGAACGAAGGATCTGTTACTCCACAAATCGGTTTGTGTGGACACAAACGGCGGCAATTTTAGCCCCCTCCCAAGGGGTGGGCTAAAGTTCTTTCGCAGCAACTGTATCTTTTACCACCATCCCGCATTATAACTGTAAGAAATTGTACTGTTATGAAAAAGATATTAGTTTATTCAGCCATTTTGTCCATGACTGTGGGTTCTCTGTTGCTTTTATACAAAAAGCAGGATACCAAAAAGCCTTCCTCAGCGCCCCCGGTAAAGATCACCGAGGTGTTTTCCGCCGACCTTATCAAACCGCCCTTAAAAAATCTGGATATCGCTTTCAGGTCGGAGAAAGTGATTTCTACGGAGGGGAAAACGATAAAATCCGCTTCGGGTACAAAGATCTGCATTCCTGCACATGCTTTTGTAGACGGCAAAGGCAAGCCGGTGCAAGGAACCGTCGACTTTAAGTACCGGGAATTTCACAATCGTATAGATATATTTTTGAGCGGAATACCCATGACCTATGAAGGCGCTCAGCTGGAATCGGCCGGGATGATCGAACTGGGGGCAAATTTTGATGGCAAGCCTGTTTTTGTAAATCCACAGCACAAGATCCGTATCGATATGGCATCGAAAAATCCTGGGGCGGATTTTAACCTGTACTATATGGATAAGTTCGATCAGAAATGGAAGCTGAAGAAGAAGAATCTCACTGTCAAAAATGAAGAACAGCCGGTCTTACCTGTGAAGAATGTCGGTTCCGGAAAAGAACAAGTAAAGAAAAAATTAATAAAGCTGATCAAACCGAAGTATAGCTCGGGTAAAGCCTACAATCTGAGAGCGAATGCTTCCCGGTTTCCGGAAATAGCTCCTTATGAAAATATCCGGTGGGAGTTGGCCGGGGGCGATTTAAATGAAAAGATGGCTACCCGTCAGGCGATGATCCTTCATAGAATAGGGGAGACAGACAGCTTTATGATTCGTATACAGGGGCCTATAAGTTATACCGACAGAATATTTTATCCGAGTTTTACTCCGGATGGTTTTGAAGATGCGAGCATTATCTACGACAGTCATGTTAACCAGTTGGAGGAAGATGAAAATGTCAGGAGAGAAAAGTCCCGTGTGATTGAAATAAGAAATGTTAATCGCCAGCTTTGCCGTTCTTTTTTAGCGGACGGCATGGGTATATGGAATTGCGACCGTGTCTATAAGATTGCGAAGCCGAAAACGATCATTCCGAAGTTTGTAAATGCCCAGGGTGAAGAAGTGAACGCGCAGGGTGTTTATCTGGCTGATAAGGATATCAATTCAGTATTCAACTTTTCACACGCGCCGCAGATTACTTATAATACTCAGGGAAAAGTCACGTTGTGGGTGGTATTGGATAATGCAAAAATCGGAGTCTTCAGAGACTGGAATAAGCTCGGTTTAGAAAAAAATCCGATTCTGAAACTTGAAATTTCAAAAGGGCCGGTAAAGACCGTGGCTGCGGTGAAAGCCATGCTGGGGGCAGGGGTTTGATGTCGTTTGGAGGTTAAGAAACTTTCATGGTATTGGCTCAAAAGTATTTCTGA
>JBJMLY010000361.1:0-7027 GCA_045805025.1 Cytophagaceae bacterium
TACCACTAAAACCCTTAATGATTATTTTTATGACGGAGGAGCCAAAGCTACGTATAAGCCCTTAAAGCTTACTCTCGGCGTGTCGTACAGAAATGTGGGCTATAACTTCAACAGCCCCATGGCACAGACCAGGAGAATTGCTTCACCTTCCGACGTGACCCTTAGCTCATTTCCGAAGTTAAACAATGGAATAACCCCACGTAGCATAAGCTTATATGACTTCTATTCACAGGAAAGCAGGCTTTATAACCAGGCTATTTCTCCTACGTTGATGAATTATTACAACTATATACAATATACGATCGTAGAGCCTTATGGAAAAGCAACTCCAAACAGAAAAGGATTTACGTTCAGCGCAGACCTCGAAGAGTCGGAGAAAAAAGTGTTCAGCGCAAGTTTTGAAGCAAACCTCTTATCGGAGGTTGTGTCTGAAGGAGATTCACTGACGCTTCAGAAAAGAAAGTTTAATCTGATGCGGGGAGGTTTTGTTTTTAACCTGAGTAATCTGATCGGATTCGAAAAGCTTATCGCGATATCTTCAGGTATAAGAACCGAAAGCTCCAAGCGAAGCGGTACGAATGCAGTCAGTCTTTCAAATATGCTTCTTGATGTAGGATTGGATATAGAAGTTATGAAAGATCTGCATCTCTTAGGCGGCGCTAAATATTTTACAGTAAAAGGCAACGAGTATAGTTCAGAAAGAAATGCCATGAATCAGATAATTGGTTTTGGCACCGGAAATACTTTTAATCAGACCCAAAGAATTATTGCGCCGGGATTGCGTTATGATTATGGTACCAGTGGCTACTTCAGCATGCAATACCATATTATAAAAGTGGATAATAAAGATGACACAAAAACGAATTACACGATGAATCAATGGTTTTTCGTATTTGGTTTAAAATTCTAACATAGAAGAAAGGAAAAATAATGAAGCATCTATTCAGATTTTCCATTATCCTGTTAAGCTTATTTGCTTGTCACAGGGATAAACTGGACTTTGTTGGTCCCGCTCTTGTTTCCGCTCCGGAAGGATTTGGCGTAACGTCGTTTACGGCAGCTCCATTGTCTGTAAATTTTGCTACTGGTACGGTAACATTCAATGCTGCGTTTACTCATAATGTCAGTTGGGTGTTAACCATTACAGGGCAGCCATCGGGAGCTGTGCATGTCCTAAAAGGGACTTCCAATGGGTTGACGAATATAATATGGAAGGGAAATCATGACGAAGCCATATTTTTTATGCCGGGTGATACAGCCAAAGCTACCTTATCTTTCTATAATTCGTCTGTGACCTCTTCGCTTAAAGTCAGCATTACCGGAGTGCGTAATTATATTTCAAACGGGTGCGCACAGTCTGTATTTCCCAGGTATGGAGATTTTGAAACTGCTGTTAAAATTGGGCAGCCTGCATGGAATCCTTTTAAGGCAGCAGGGGCACATCAGGGCGTTGCTGGTCATAATGCGAATGGCGCAGGCCTTGATTCTTTAGCCATAGACCGTAACGGAAATCCGATTCCACCTGTACAAGGGAAGAATTATTATGGCATCAAAGGTCTGGGAACCCAGACATCTTTCGTTGATGGGATATCAAATTTATCAGGAACATTAGGTTCTTTTAATACGGGTTCTGCTATTTATAATCCGGCAACGTTGCCTTCTAATCCCGACGATGTATGGGTCAATATTTATCTATATGGTACAGGCGATGTAAATGCCGGAGTAGATATTGAATACCAGGAATCTGATTTTGACAAGAGCCATGCCGGCTACCAGCCCGCAGAAGACGATGCCTGGGTTGCTCATATACCTTTGACTCATACAGGGTGGAAGCTTTTTAGCTTTCAGTACAGTAAGCTTGTGCCGAGTTCCAATGCAGCTTTCGGAGGGAATGGAAATAAAGTACACGAGCCTAACCGACTACAGTCTTTTGACGTCATCCTTCTGAAGAAAACAAATCCTAACTCAGCGGTCGAAGTGTATTTTGATTATCCCATCATTACGGTGGGAGGGCCTTTTGAACCTTGTAAATAAGTTTGACAGAATGAAAAGAGGAAGTATCTATTTGTTGATTACCGTGCTTGTTGTATTCGTATCCGGATGCGGAGCGAAGATGCAGACCTATGATATAAACCAGGAATATGCGACAACGCTGCATTACCAGGGAACCGAAAACGATGTTCAGGAAGAAGAGCAGGAAGAGCAAAATGATCTGGTAGGGGTTCCTGCCAGATCATTTTACGGGGGGGATCTGAAAAGAGGAGCGATCTGGTGGGCCGGTAAAAATCTTACGCTGGAAAAAGGAGATGTTTTTCTTATTACTGCCACGAACGTGGGACCGGATACAACTCCTTTTGGCGCCACTTTCCCTCCTCTCGATCTGACAAAAGAGGAAGTTGTTATTAAAATAAGCGCAAGAGCGGAAAGTGTTAACGGAGATGTGCCCGCACTTTATCTGCAGGTAGACGATGCAGACGGATATCAGGCCAATGCCGCAAGACCTGTCAATAAGATCGAAAATTCAGAGGAGTTTAAAGACTATTATTACGATCTGAAAGGTATGTTCAATCAGATTACTCCTAAAAAGCATAAAGTAAATGCAGCATTGATTAACAGTGTGAAGCTTTTCATCAATCCGGGTGGAAGCGGTTATACAGGTAAAATTTACATCAGGGAAGTAAGGATAGTCCCCGTTTCTTCTGTTCCTAAATAGATAAGAATGAGAACTTCGGTTTCTCATTCTTATCTATATTCCATTCATAAATTCACTCTGAATTTTAATCTAAAGAGGCTTATTCTTTCTTCACGTAATTCACCTTCTGTGTATTTACGAAACTGCTGTTGTTTGACATGGAAATACTGAGTCCTCCTCAATCCTTAAGTCAGGCAATGTCGCTAAGTTAAGCCCATCACCACCTCTTTTAGAAGAAGGACAAGGAGGCAAAAAAACGAGCTGACTATAAAGACGTTGATTCAGATTACTGCTTTTCTATAAATAGTGCAGAAATACTATTTCTTTTTCATGCAGTTTCTCCTTCCCGTGATATATTCTATCAATATTTTCTGCGGTTTCTGATTTTATTTTCATCCTGTTAATTAATTACTTAGCTCAATTCCCCTCTATTTTTTATTGATATTTTGAATTGACAAATAGCCTTTGCAGTCATATTCACCTTGCTTTGAGATAGTATTAAATTATTAAAAAATTGCATTAAAGTACTTATTGGTAATAAATGAGGAAAAGATTGAGTAATCGTGCGATTTAATACGGTAGTGCACTGAAAAGAATTAGAATGAACATCCATGAAGAAAAAATTACAAATCGCTAAACGGATCTTTTTTCTGGCCTTTATTTTCATGACGGCAGTCCTGGGGCTTTTTTCCCTGGTGCAAAATGGCAGTTATGTACTAAGCGGATCATGGCTTGTTCCAGGAATTATGACACCTTAACAAATCTATAATTACGCATTATGAAAAACTCTCAAAATTTTTCATCAAAGCTGTATCGGTATTGTTCATGGTCCTCCTTGCAAAGGCAATATGCACGGGCAGGGAGTAATTTTCATTTTACACCGAATTGTTTTTAACCCTTACAAACTACATCAGATGAAAAAACCAGTACGTGCTAAATTCCTTTCTGCCTTTATCTTTCTGCTGACAGCCACAAGAATCCTTTCAGTGGCGCAAACATGGCAGGTGGTTACGCCAAAGTATGGAACCAATGAAACAGTCGTTGCCGGGTTTGTAGCCGATGCTGCTCAATACGGTAATGGAAGTACCGATGCCACGGCCTATATTCAGGCTTCTCTGAATTCGCTCGATAATGCGGTAGGAGATGCCAATCATGGGGGCGGCGTTCTGTATCTGCCGGAAGGCAAGTATAAAATTTCCAGTCCTATTTTAATTCCAAAAGGTATTACCATCAGAGGCGACTGGCAGAAGCCGGTGAAGGGGCAGCCTTTGGTGGGAACAATTCTGATGGCCTATAATGATAAGGGAAATGCTTCAGGTACTCCCTTTATTACCATGCAGCCAGGTGCTGCAGTGATCGATCTGGCTTTCTGGTATCCTGATCAGGATCCGAATGCCATTACTCCATATCCCCCTACCATTCAATTCGGACAGCCTAACTATTTTGGCAATGAATTCTGCAACGTTAAAAATGTGACACTGGTAAATTCCTATTCCGGAATTTATTTCTACACCGGAGGCGGCACTTGTCCTACCATTAATAACGTTTACGGGACTCCCTTAAAGCAAGGTATTGAAATCGACAGGATCGTGGATATCGGCCGTACGGAACATATTGATTTTTCTCCCGCCTACTGGGCTGGTTCCGGACTTGCGGGTTCTCCTTCATTAAGCAACACGGCCTATACGCAATGGATTTATAACAATGGTATCGGTATCGTGATGCGCCGTAACGACTGGTCGTATACTTCTTATGTAAACATTGAAGGGTATAATAAAGGATTCTATGCTACTAAATCTGTAAGCCCTACCGACCCTGCTACTCCCAATGGCCATAATTATGGATTCACTTTCACGAACTGTAAATATGGAGTATACTTTGATGGCAGCAACACGGTTGGTATCATGTTTACCGAAATCAATATAGCCGGCTGCGAGTATGGAGTTTGCGCTGCGCCTAATACGGGCGGTGTGTTGCAATTGTATAAGTGGAACATTAACGCAACGAACTGTGCGATCTTTTCAGATCAATCATCGGCGACTAAAATTACCATGCAGGAATCCACGATTGCTGCCGGTAAGGTGCAGCTGCAAGGCGGCGTTCTGATCGCGACGGATAATGATTTTAATAATGCAGCGCCGCAGATTCAGTTTGAATTAAACTCAAGAGGAAATCTCACAGGCAACCGGTATAAAAATCCCGTTCAGATTTCTGAGAAATCTGTTTTTCTGAATCAGATTGACAATAGTCCTGTTTCAGTGACCAAACTGCCGCCCTATTATGAGTTTATACCTCAGACTAAAAAGCCGTTGAGAAATGTGATGTATAACGTTACCTCTTTTGGTGTAACGATTGGAACACGCAATGCCATTCCTGCCGCTGATGCTACAACAGGAATTCAGAATGCGCTTAATAAAGCCAAAACCGATGGCGGCGGTATTGTGTTTCTTCCACCGGGACATTATCGTATCAACGGTTCCTTAATCATTCCATCAGGCGTTGAACTTAAAGGATCTGTGGATGTCGGTGAATTTCCGATGGGGCCGGGAAGTGTGCTGGAAGTTTATGGAAACAAAGGAAATGAAACCGGTGCGCCTTGTATTCAGATGCAGCAGAGCAGCGGTCTCAGAGGCGTCGTATTCAATTATCCCGATCAGGTACTATGTACGGTTTTGCCTTCGAGTGTATTCAAGTTTCCTTACACCGTTCAGGCACAGGGAAGTGATGTGTATATTATTAATGTTGGATTCCGGGCTGCCTATAAAGCGGTTGATTTATTCACGTATCAATGCGATCGTTTTTACCTGGACTTCCTTACCGGACATGTGTTTAATGCAGGCGCACAGGTTGGAGCGGGTTCAGCAAATGGAATAATTTCCAACATGCAATTCAATCCGATTGTTTATAACAATGGTGATGAAACTAAATTCGGAAGCTGGCCAAATTCAAATCATCAAACCTGTTCATCGGATGCAACAAAAAGTCCATACGATTACGTCGCAAAAAATCTTGACTTTTTAACAGTCGGATCTGCCCCCAATATTTTATTGTATAACGATTTTAACTATGGTGCGAACCATGGATTGATACTGCAAAACGGAGCATCAGGAACTGCCATTGGCTTAGGCCTTGATGGTGATCGTGTAGGAATTTTAGTAGATGGCAACGCCAATTTTAATTTCACCAACACCCAGGATGTTTCTTTGAATTACGATGCTCTGGGCGGCGAACAATCAAGTTACATCAAAACGACGGCCAATTATACCGCCGGTTCAATCAGCTTGTTCAGTTCTGATTATTGGGGACAAGCGACCAGCAGCGGTATTGTCATGAACGGAGCAGGTACGGTAAATCTGCAATCTGCCAATTTTGAAAGTCCGGGAAGCCAATCTTTTGCCAATGTCAACAACGGTACCTTAAATATTGTAAACTCTGTAGTGAATCCGAAAGATCCTCTGGTGAATGGAACTAAGTTATCCGGAGTCAATATCACCGGTTCACAGGTTAACCCATACTCATTAAATACAGGTTCACTGGGTACTTACAGAAATGATGTATCAGGCGCTAAGCCATCACCAACAAGTTCTCTCAGCAGAACAGGATGGATCGCAAGCGCTTCAAGAAGCAATACGGGCAGGGATCCTAAATACAGCATCGACGGCGATGCCAATACCAGCTGGTCAAGCGGCTGGCAGAACGACGGTGTTGCCGTATGGTACCAGGTGGATATGCTCAGTCCTCAGACTTTCAATGAGGTAATCCTGGATTATACCGGCAGTCCGAACGACGGACCCGCAGGCTATAATTTTTCCGTATCCAATGATGGTGTGAACTGGACTCAGGTAGCCACAGGAACAGGACCGGATCAGATGACCATCATATCATTCCCGACGGCTACGGCCCGCTATATCCGGCTTGATAAACCGGCAGCGGCAAGCAAATCGAATTTCTTAGCTATTCATGAATTGTATGTATTCAATGTGACGACGACTGCAAGTCAGGCGCCTTACAATGGAACCGCTTTTGCTATTCCCGGAACCATTGAAGCGGAGCAATACGATACAGGAGGAGAGGGTGTCGCTTACCACGATGTGACAACGACCAATGATGGCGATGGCAATTTCAGAACAGCGGAAGGTGTGGATATAGGAGTCTGCAGCGCAGGCGGCTATGACATCGGCTGGACAAGCGGAGGAGAGTGGGTAGAGTATACCGTAAACGTAGCCTCTACTGGTTTGTATGATATCAAATATCTTGTAGCATCGGGTGCTACAGGTTCTTTCCATCTGGAAATGGATAATACGGATATCACCGGTACATTAAATGTTTCAACAA
>JBJMLY010000362.1:0-1813 GCA_045805025.1 Cytophagaceae bacterium
CTTTTGATAGCAGCGATCAGCGCTTTTCCTACTTTCTGCTGGTGAGCCCTGGCATTTTCAGCCAGGTAATTCGGAGGAATCATGGCAAATACGGCATCGGCTCCTGTAAATGCTTTGGTCAGGAATGCGCTATCGTTGACATCGCCGCTCAGGATCTCTGCGCCTTTATCCTTCAGTTGGCTTAATTTTTCGGGTGTTCTTCCGATTGCTTTGACGGCATGGCCCGCCTCTAATAATTTTTCCACGAGGACCCCACCGATATGACCGGTAGCGCCAGTGATTACATAGGTCTTTTTCATTTTCTTCTGGTTTGCTTAAAAAGTTAAATAATGATCTATTGTTTATTTTACTTGCAGCAAATATGAATTATATAGTATCTTTAGGCAAGTATGCACAAATTAGATAGATACTATACAAAAAGTTAGTAATACTATAAATCAATATATTACAAAATAAAATAATTGAATATTTCGGAAAAATACTATGGGAGATTTTAAAATTAATGAGAAAACCTATCATTGCCCGGTAGAATTAACCCTCAGTACCATCGGAGGGAAATGGAAAATTCTGATCATCTGGAATCTGCAGGGCGGACTTAAACGATACGGCGAACTGAGAAAGCTTTTACCGGAGGTCACCCATAAAATGCTAACCCAGCAATTAAGAGAACTGGAAGAAGACGGCATCATTCAACGGAAAGTATACCAGGTCGTGCCGCCGAAAGTTGAATATTCGCTGACCGAACGCGGCGAAAGGCTGGAGCCCATTGTGAAGATGATGCAGGAATGGGGGCTTGAATTTCTGGTAAAGAACAGTGAACAGGTAGAAGTTTAACTATGAGCATCAGCCGGAGAAAATTCATTATCAATGCTGGAATTCTTACCGGAACGCTGGTCCTCGCTGATTCTTTCTGGTTTGAAAAGTATTTTATCGAAACGAATGAATTCTATCTGGGAGATGCAAGTAAAGAAACAGAAAATATAAAATTGGTTCAGCTTTCGGATCTGCATCTTCAATCCATCGGAGGTATGCACAAAACCCTATGCAAAAAAATTAACAAGCTAAATCCGGACCTGATCTTTTTCACAGGAGATGTGGTGGACAAGAAAGAAAATATTTCTCTTGTGAAAGATTTCCTGCAGTTGCTGAACCCCGATATTCAAAAGGCAGCCATAACCGGCAACTGGGAATATTGGGGAAACGTGGACCTAACCGCTTTAAGAAAATTATATAAAGAATCTAATTGTGATTTTCTGATTAACCAGGGCAAGCAATACTTCATTAAAAATAAAACGATAGCCGTATCCGGACTCGACGATTATATCGGAGGGAAAGCTGACTTTGAACTTACGATGAAAGATTATGTCAAAAGTGATTTTCACATCGTACTTAACCATTGTCCGGGCTACCGGGATGTCATGCTCCCACAGCTGAAAGAGGATATTAAAGTTGATCTGATTTTATCCGGACATACACATGGAGGACAAATTACTATTTTCGGTTTCATCCCATTCAAGCCACCCGGAAGCGGCAATTACCTGAAAGGCTGGTATGATACATACCCAAGAACCTATGTGTCCAAAGGAATCGGCACCAGCGTTATACCGGCAAGATTTGGAGCAAGGGCTGAAGTAGGCGTATTTCATCTGAAGGCATAAAACCTATCCAAGAAGAACATTTGTAGTATTCCCCACGTAAAATAAAAGCTCTGAAAGACACTCAGAAAGCACATGGCTCATGAAAACCTACTACTTCCTCTTCGCGCTTTCATTTTTTATCTGCGCACATTCTTATGGAGAATGCACCGAACAAA
>JBJMLY010000363.1:0-6899 GCA_045805025.1 Cytophagaceae bacterium
AAGGCTGCCTGCATATTAGTCATACGATAATTCCACCCAAGCTCTTCGTGTACAAACCTTCTTCCATCAGGCTCAAAAGCAAGGTTCCTTAATTTCCTGCATTCGTCTGCAATCTTTGAATTATCGCAAACGATCATTCCACCTTCTCCTGTCGTAATATGCTTATTGGGATAAAAGCTAAAAATACTCACGTCGCCAAATGAACCGCAGGGCCTTCCTTTGTAGGTTTGCCCGTGCATCTCTGCGGCGTCTTCGATCAGGAATAAATTATGCTTTTTACAAAGGTCGAGAACAGGATCCATGTCGACCGGAAGTCCATAAATATGTACCACCAGTATGGCACGTGTCCTCGGTGTGATTTTTTTCTGAATCTGTGCTACATCCATGTTCCAGGTGACAAGATCGCTGTCAACCAGAACGGGTTTAGCACCTGTAAAAACAACCGATTGAGCCGGAGAGATGATCGTAAACGAAGGCATGATTACTTCATCACCCTCTTTTATACCGAGTGCTTTTACGGCAATATCCAGCGCTGCAGATCCGTTCGCCACGGCGATTCCCTGCTTTCTGCTTACATAGGAAGAAAAACTTTCTTCGAATTTTTTAATGAAAGGCCCCTCAGAAGAAATCCATCCTGTTCGAATGCATTCAACCAGGTATTTTTCTTCATTGCCGTTCAGCAAGGGTGTATTAACAGGAATCATAGATCTTTCTTTTTTTCTAGTACAAAACAAACTCCCCAGGTAGATTGAGATGGCTGTTTGTGGGTTATAAATTCTTCGGCTGTAATTACTTTAAACCCTGTAGTTTCTGCCAGGAGATCAATTTCGGGAATGGAAAAATGACGCATCGGATGAAGCTCTTCTATTTCCTGTTCCTGTCCCGATTCAAGATCTTTTATAAATACGGTAAACTTAACATCAATTACATTTCTGTTGACATGATTATGCGGCTCGGCAAAACGTATCGCCTTCATCTGCCCATTCTCCATACGCTTGATGCGTGCTACTGCCTTCTGTTCATATACTGCCGGAGAATACCAGACATCAAAAATAAACAGGCCTCCTTTGTTAAGGTGCATGTTCGCATTCTTAAATGTACTGAGCAGAGAATTATTGTCAGTAAGATAGCTGATGACGTGAAACAGAGAAACGATCCCGTCAAAGGTTTTATCAAGGTGAAAATTGCTGATGTCTGCTACCTCACAAGGGAAACCATTCCTTGTCGCCTCCTCGACCATTCCCTCGCTTCTTTCCAGGCCCAGCACCTCAAATCCTTTTGCCGTAAGTAAGCGGCCATGAATTCCTGTTCCGGATCCGAATTCTAAAATGCTTTTGATCCCCGGATTATATTTTTTAATGAGAGCGCAGACATATTCGGTTTCTTCACTATAATTTTTATCTCCGTAAAGAAGGTTGTAGTATTTGGAGTACGTCTTAAAATTATCTTTCATTACTCCTTGATATTTATCTGATCATTATGGACCGAATCAAACCGAACCTTGTCCCTTTCACCCACATAAGGACCTTGTTTAACTTCAATCATTTCGCTCGGTTCTATCATTTCAAAACCATGTCCTCCTGAAGCAAGCAGGATGACATCGCCCTTCTCAAGCACTCTGCTTTTCAGGTAATTCTGCTCTTCGTCATAAAAATCAACTCGCACCTTTCCTGATCTGATGAAGAGTACTTCCTGCGTTAAGGTCACCTCTCTGCTAACGATATTGTGTCTGTGCGGAGGAATCTTATATCCTTTAGGCCTGTTCATATATCCCAGCTGCTGAGAGAACGTGTCTTCTGTAAAAAAAGCGATTCCTTCCTGCTTAAACTGGTTTCCTATAATAATGGCCAATAGCTGATTCTGATGCTCTATTCTTTCCAGCATGCTCTTGATGAATTAGATTGAATTTTTAAAATCGTGTCCTTCACAATCACGGTTATTACTATTAAAAGTAAGTTATTTTTTCCTTTATCAGAAGATCCAATGCAACTATTAAGCACTTCTCCAAAAGGCTATCTTCGTCCAGAATGATTTCTTCTTTTTAACTGGCTGACTTTTTTTAAAAAAATGATAAAAGGCTTCGAAGCCGGCCTGACTTTTAACCACTTCAATTTTCGATACCGGTAGAAAATCCACCGAATTATTCTGGTTATAATATTCGTTAGGCTCACAATGAACGCCCGAACCATCGAATCCTATATTCTGAACCAGGCTTTTCCCGGGATACAGCGTAAATTTCCCCTTGAGGAAAGCCGATGCATACCATCGGATGGCCCAGGAATCCACCTTGCCTTCAATATCCTCTTTCAGGATACCGGTATAATGATAGGAGTCATTAAAATTAAATTCCCTCTCAAGCTTTTTGGACTGAATTTCTTTCAATAGCAATGCGCTGTCTTTCTCATAAAGATCCCAGCCTCTTTTCCAGGTGGCCCAACCCCAGCAATCCGCACCTGGAAGAAAAAAATTATCAGGAAGGCTTATAGACGTAGGATATACATATCCATGAATACAAATTACGTTGGGCTCGTCCTTGTATAAGTTTAAAGCCTGGTTCATAAAAGTCAGAAATCCCGGAGATGTCACGATATCATCTTCAAGAACGATAATGGTGCCCCGCTCATCAAGAATTTGGGTTACGCCGCCTGTAACTGATCGGGACAATCCCAGATTTTTTTCCTGAACAATGATCGTTAGGGTTTTAAAACCGGTAACACCCTGAATATAGGATCGTACATCATTGACCTTTTGTTCGTGTTCGGGAGACTTTGGGCCATCGGAGAAAATAATCAGATCGGATTCGGAAGCAAGAACATTCTTTTTCAATGCTTCTATGGTGCGCCTGGTATGATCCAGCCTGTTGTATACAAACAGCGCTATCGGAGAAGGGCTCATTATTCAGGTTTTACACCGGTTAACTGCTGATAAGAACCCGATTCTATAAAAAAAACAGAATTAACCGTTCTTGAAAAGAGTACGTAATTCTGCTGCTTCATAAATTCATGCAGTTTGCTTTTCAGCAATCCTTCCAGTGAGGTCCTTAAATATTCTATAATAACTACCCTTGGCCTGTATTTACTCCAGTTATTGGACAACAGTACTTCCATATCAAGACCTTCCACATCGATGGATAAAAAATCAATAATCTGACCAGCCGGCAGATGTTTATTCAGAATTTCTTCAAGCCTGTAGGTTTTAATAACCCGGGTATCTTCCAGCTTTATTTTTTCGGAATTGATTCTGAAATCGGCATCCTCTTTGGAAAACGTATTAAGGGCCGGATCTGCGAACATATGATAGGTCAGTTCTCCCGGAGCATTGGAAATACCTAATTCCAGGTTTATATCTTCAGGACGAACTTTACCAAACAGCTGCATTATGCCCGGTAAAGCATCCACATTGATGCCTCGCCATCCTCTTTTATAAAAAAAATAGGTATTGGAATACAATCTGGGATGATGAGCGCCGATATCGACATAATATCCTTTGCCGACAGGACCAAACAGTTTGGACAGCAAAAGATCTTCCCCTTCCTGAGAATAGGCCAACACTGCATTATCAATTACACCAACATGATTTTTAGAGTAATTGAAGGCTTTCTCCTTTAATTTCTTTTTCAGGTTTTTAAGCATAAAAAGGCTGAGGAATATCTGATACGGCTGCCACTATGCGGCAATAATTACTAAATTTATGCAAAGATAATAAATAAAGCCTCTTCTGGATTTAAGAATGCCTTTTTCCTCAGCCACTTCCCTGATAAAAAACAAAGCCAGCGAGCTTGGTTTTGACTTTTGTGGCATATCCAAAGCGGACTTTCTGGAAGAAGAGGCACCCAGACTGGAAGACTGGCTGCGGAAAGGCATGCACGGAAAAATGCTCTGGATGGAGAATCATTTTGACAAAAGACTTGACCCCAGAAAACTGGTGGAAGGGGCTAAATCGGTGATATCCCTTTTACTTAATTATTATCCTAAAGAAGAAATCCAGTCAGAATACAAGATTTCAAAATATGCCTATGGGGATGATTATCATTTTGTGATTAAAGAAAAGCTTGGCCTCCTTCTGTCATTCATCCGCAGCGAGATCGGTGAAGTAAACGGAAGAGCTTTCGTAGATTCTGCCCCTGTGATGGATAAGGCCTGGGCAAAAAAGAGCGGGCTGGGCTGGGTGGGAAAAAATACGAACCTCATCAATACCGGAACGGGCAGCTTTTTCTTCATCGCTGAGCTGATTACCGATCTGGAGCTTGAATACGACGGTCCCATTAAAGATTACTGTGGAACCTGCACCCGCTGTGTCGATGCCTGCCCTACCGACGCCCTCCATGACCCTTATAAGATTGATGCATCCAGATGTATTTCTTACCTGACGATTGAGCTAAAAGAAAACATACCGAATGAATTCAAAAATAAAATGGATAACTGGATCTTCGGCTGCGATGTATGCCAGGATGTTTGTCCATGGAATCGGTTTTCAACACCCAACAAAGAAGATAAATTTCAGGCAGGAACTGATCTGAAGGAATTGCTGGAAGACGATGTGACAAGGATTACAGAAGAGACTTTCCAAAAAACATTTAAAAAATCGGCGGTGAAGAGAACGGGGTATAAAGGCCTGACGAGAAATATTGAGTTTATAAAAAAAACAGGGGCCTGAGCCCCTTTTAAGTTTTTACATTTTTACGCGAAACATTTCTTAATAATATGAAGGTAGTGAGAGAAATGCTGGTAACACCAGTTTCTCAGCTCATCTAACTCTTCCTTGATCAGTTGCTTGATACTTTTTCTGAGCTCCTTTTCAAACAAGTGTTGATCAAAGCTCACTTTTTCGAGGATAAGTTTTACGTAATCTAACATAGCACTTGGTTTAATTTCTGTAAAAATCTTACGCCATTTATTTAACTATACTATAAATACGGTCATTACCCATTTATGTTTAAAATTTTTCAGGATTAAGTTAAATTTGTCTATCGCTTCCGGAAATATTTTCGGACTCAGCAAAATGATGTTGAAACAACAATTTTTCGGACTTCTTATTTTCTTCCATTTAACAGCCGGAGTTCTGGCGCAGGAAACAACCATAAGCTTGGGAAAATCCACAATTGCTTTAAATGAAGAATTCAGCATCAGTCTTACCTTCCCGAAAGAGAAAAAAAAACAGTTCCAGTCTTTTCAGCCTCAGCTATTTCCTCCGGTCACCGATCTTATAAAAACCCGCACCACCTATTCCCGGGATGAAACGAATAAGGAGTATAAAATCGTCCAGTATTACAAAGCCCGCAAAGAAGGAATCATAGAGTTAAGTCCTTTTAGTGTAAATACAGGCGACAAGCTTGTTTCTTCCAAAGGTCTCAGCATCCATGTCAAAGCAGCGGACCCTGCCTTGGAAATTGTACCAGAAACCGACGACAAAGATTTGGAATTCAAAGCGCTTAAACAGGATATATTCCTGAAAACCAGTGTCAATAAAACTTCTCCTTACTGGAATGAAGCCGTTAGCGTTTCGGTAGCCTTATGCCATCCTCTTCCCAATTCCTCTGAATTCAGTCTGATCGATCTGAACGTGCAGCTGGCTGAAATCAGAAAAAAGATCCGACCTATAAATTGCTGGATAGAAGAACATGAATCCAGCGAAAGCATTCAGACCGATACAGTGCTTATCGGAAATAAAAAATACAAAAGACTTATCCTCTATTCGGCCAGTTTTTACGCCCTGGATACCTTGCCCATTATTATTCCCCCTGTTGATTTTAAAATTATCCGCTATAGAATTGCGGAAAACAAGCGTATCACTTCCTTTTTCAGAAAGCCTGAAGAGATCCGGTATACCACTCAGGCATACAGGCTTTCTGTGAAGAGTCTTCCTCCTCATCCCTTAAAGGACAAGATTGCAGTAGGGATTTTCAGACTTGGGGAATCTGTCAGCAGCACAAAACTCAGTACCGGGAAAAGCTTTAATTATAATTTCTTCCTGGCCGGAGAAGGAAACATTTCCTCTGTTCCCAATCCCATCATAAAAGAAAATGAAGTTTTTGAAATCTATACACCAGAAGTAAACCGTGAGGTTATTCATAAGAATAATATCACTGTGGACGCAAGGATCTTCAAGTATTATATTGTTCCCAAAGAGCCTGGGAAATATGCCCTCCGCGATTACCTCTATTGGGTCTATTTTAATCCATATGAGCAGAAATACGATACACTTTTCCCAGGCATTACACTCACTGTTCAGGGAGAAAGTCAAAAGAACAACTACATCTCCTCCAACGATCTGGGAGCATTTTACAACACCCTGGACCAGGAAGGCAACTCACTTCGCCACATGGAAAAGGATGAATTCATCAAAGATTTTGCTAACTTCATCATTTTATTTATGTTAGTAACAACGGCAATTTTAATATTGAGAAAATGAGTAATTCTTACGGAAAGCTATTTAAAATCAGCACATTCGGCGAATCGCATGGGACGGCAGTGGGCGTGGTAATTGACGGATGCCCTCCCGGGATAGAGATCCATGAGACTTTTATCCAGCACGAGCTTGACCGAAGAAAACCAGGACAGTCGAAAATAACCACCCAGCGTAAAGAAGAAGATAAGATCCAGATCCTTTCGGGCGTTTTTGAAGGTAAATCAACAGGAACACCGATTTCAATGGCAGTCTGGAATGCCGATGCTAAAAGTAAGGATTACGCCCACATCTCCGATAAGTACAGACCTTCTCATGCCGACTTTACCTATCAGCAGAAATACGGCATCAGAGATTACAGAGGCGGGGGCAGAAGTTCGGCTAGAGAAACACTGGCCCGGGTTGCCGCAGGTGCCATTGCCAAGCTTTTTCTTTCCCAGCATGGAATCAAAATTACCGCTTATGTCTCTCAGGTAGGTTCAGATCGGAAGAGC
>JBJMLY010000364.1:0-3648 GCA_045805025.1 Cytophagaceae bacterium
CGTGATCCCGCCCGGCATCGATGCTTCGGGAGTACTACCTCCGAAAGGTACTGATGCTTCACAAACCTTTTCATTCAGCTCAAGTCTTGCCGGATCAGGAATTTCGGTAAAACTTACCTACAATCAGAACAACAATAGCTCCGCCATTGGCTATCTTAACTATCTTACCTTGAATGTTCCCCGCGACCTGACCATGAACAATGGCAGCCAGTGGGGATTCCGTTCCATAAAAAGCCTTACCGCCCAATACAGCCAATACGATATCAGCAATGCAGGCAGCAACCTGATGATCTGGGAAGTAACCAACCCGGTTGCTCCGGTCATTCAGAAATATACCTTAAGCGGAAGCACTGCTTCTTTTACAGCAGACTCCACCGCACTAAGAGAATTTGTCGCTTTTACTTCAGGCATCACTTCCGGATTAACCTATGAAGGCAGGGTGGCCAATCAGAATCTGCATGGGATCAACAGCCCTGATCTTCCCGACATGGTCATTGTCACCGATCCTGCTTTCGTTTCCGCAGCCAACAGACTGGCGCTGTTCAGAAAAAGCAACGATAACCTGGACGTGGCCATCGTCACCACAAACCAGGTTTATAACGAATTTTCCTCAGGCGCCCAGGATGTTTCCGCCATCCGTTATTTTATGAGAGCTCTTTACCTGAAAAAAACAGCTACGGATTCCGTTCGCTTTCTTCTTTTGTTCGGAGACTGCTCCTTCGATTATAAAAACAGGCTTAGCAACAACACCAACTTCGTTCCGATCTATGAGTCCCGTGAATCACTGAATCAGCTCAGCACCTATTCCTCGGACGATTATTTTGCCTTGCTTGACCCTACAGAAGGCAATTGGACTGAACCAGCCAGTCTCAATGAACTGATGGATATGGGAGTGGGCAGAATTCCCTGCAAAAGCGCTATCGAAGCAGATGGTGTCGTAAACAAGATTATTCATTACCATACAAGTCTTTCCTGCCTGGGCAAATGGAGAAACCGGATCGGCATTGTATCGGACGATGAAGAAAACAATGGCAGCTTTACCGGCTTTATGTACGATGCCGACAGCGTCGCTAAAAGCAGCATTGAAAAAAATTTTCACCACTACAATGTGTCCAAAATTTATATGGATGCCTATACCCAGGTTTCTTCGCCCGACGGAGAGCAGGCCCCGCAGGTGGCGGAAAGCATTCAGCAGGAAATTCAGAAAGGATTGTTCATGCTCAATTATGTCGGTCATGGTGGAGAATCCCAATGGGCCCAGGAAAATATCCTGAATATGACAGAGATTATCAAATGGGACAATTACGATAAGCTTCCGTTTCTTGTCACTGCTACCTGCGACTTTGGAAGATATGACGATCCGGCTGTTGTGTCGGGAGGGGAATATGTTGTAGTCAGCGATCACAACGGCGGGATCGGAATTTTAACTTCCGCAAGACCGGTCTATCAGAACAGTAATTTTCTTATCTATAAAAATTTCTACGCTAATTCACTTAAGGCAGTCAATGGTAAAATGCCGACCCTGGGCGAGATTGTCAGCAGAACAAAAAATGCCAGCGTACTCTCCGTCAACAACCGGAATTACTCTTTACTCGGCGATCCTTCCATGGTTCTGGAATATCCTTCCGATAGTGTGGTGATCACCAAGATCAACAATATTGCTATTGCCGGCGACACCATTAAAGCGAAAGCGCTCAGCAAGGTAAATTTTCAGGGAGAGATCAGAGACCCTTCAGGAGCCAAACTTACCGGTTATAACGGAGTGCTTCATGTAACCGTTTACGACCAGCCTTCCACCATTCATACGGTCACCTCACTGAATGCCACTTTCAAAGCGCTTAACAACTTTATTTATGAAGGAACAGCCACCGTCTCCAATGGAGATTTCACGGTAAACTTTATGGTACCCAAAGATATTTCCTATCAGAATAACTTCGGGAAGATTAGCTTTTATTCAGAACAGAATCAAAGCACCAACGACGCCAGCGGAAATTTCTCCAGGATACTGATCGGAGGAACATCGGCCAGCATTGTGCCCGACAATACGCCTCCGGTGATCAGGCTTTTCATGCAGGATTCCAGCTTCGTGTTCGGAGGCGTTACCAACTCAAATACCACTCTTATCGCCAAGTTGAGCGATGCTAATGGGATCAATGTTTCCATCGGAGGCATAGGCCATGAAATTACCGGGGTGCTCGACAACGGAACCGACGTTCTTGTGCTGAACGATTATTATAGCGCCAACATCGACGACTATACCAAAGGCACACTCACTTTTCCGATAAAGGGACTTTCTCCGGGAAACCATTCTCTAAGGGTCAAAGCATGGGATACTTACAATAATTCATCCGAAGCCTATATTGAATTTGTCGTAACAAGCGATGAAGAACTCTCCCTTCGCAACGTACTCAATTACCCCAATCCTTTCTCTACCCACACCAATTTTCACTTTGACCATAACCGGTCGGGGGATGATGTGGAAGTTCTGGTGAGCATTTACACAGTTTCCGGAACGCTTATTAAAACCCTGGATGAGCATTTTTATGCCAGTGAATCGCATATTTCAGGCATTTCCTGGGATGGCAGGGATGATTTTGGAGATAAAATCGGCAAAGGCGTGTATATATATAAGCTAAATGTTCGTTCACTACGGGATGGTTCGAATAACTTTAAATATCAAAAATTAGTTATTCTGAATTAATTATCAATAATCACTTATATTTGAAGCTTCAATAAACACAAGATATGGCAGCAAAACGGCTTGGAGTGCTATTTTTTATCGCGGCAATACTATTTTCATTATCTTCTCATTCTCAGTCTTCTACACAGAAATTAAACCTGGCAGGCTTTAACAGAGGTATTGTTACCTCCGTTCCTTTTCTGATTATGGCACCAGATGCCAGAGCCGGCTCAATGGGCGATGTTGGCGCTGCCACCAGTCCGGATGCCAATGCCTCTCACTGGAATTCTGCCAAACTGGCTTTCATAGGCGATGACGAAGAAGACGAAGAAAAACATAAAAGATATGGCTTTGCCACTTCTTACAATCCATGGCTTAGAAAGCTTGTCGGCGATATGTCTCTCAATTATCTGACAGGCTATACCAAGATCAGAAAAGAGGAAGCTCTTGCTTTCAACCTGCTTTATTTCGACCTGGGCAAAATTCAGTTCACCGATGCCAACAATAATTCCCTTGGAGAAGGACATCCGAATGAATTCTCAGTAGGAGGAAATTATTCAAGAAAATTGAGTCAGAAACTGGGTGTGGGTGTGGGTTTAAAGTATATTCATTCAAACCTTGCCAATGGCCAGCAGATTAACGGAACTGTAATTAAAGCGGGCAACACCGCAGCCGGCGATATCGGGATTTTCTACCGTACCGATGCCATTATGAGAAGAACAGGTAAAGTATTAAACCTGGCTTTCGGCGCCAACATTTCGGATATAGGTCCGAAGATCTCTTATTCCAATCAGGGAAATACCAATTTCATCCCTACCAACCTGAGACTGGGTAGTGCTGTGACTGTGCCCCTGGATCAGTTCAACAAAATTACCTTTGCACTGGATGTCAATAAACTGCTGGTTCCATCGCCTCCGCAGTATCTTCAGAACTCCCACCAGGGCGACTCCATTGATGCGAGCGGAAAC